>JAZUJG010000231.1:0-2091 GCA_045642645.1 Acutalibacteraceae bacterium
TTTTACTGTCAGAATGACTTTTTCTTTTTATGTGTCCTGTCATAATATCCGTACAAGTTTCATATCATTTACAAAGATTAATTGACAGCTGAACGGAGGAAAATTTATGACAGCAGCAAGCGTAAGCATCTATCACGATATTCAGACAAGGACGGGCGGCGATATTTATATCGGTGTTGTCGGTCCTGTGCGTACGGGCAAATCAACTTTCATCAAACGATTTACTGAAACTCTTATAATTCCCAATATTGACGGCGAATATAAACGCGGCAGAGCACTCGATGAAATGCCGCAGTCGGCGGCAGGGCGAACAATAATGACAACAGAGCCTAAATTCGTGCCCGAGCAGGCGGTCAGGGTGGATTTGCCCGATAACGCATCGCTCAATGTGCGTTTGGTTGATTGTGTCGGTTACATAGTGCCGAGCGCCCTCGGTTATATTGAAGAAGATAAGCCGAGGATGGTAAAAACTCCGTGGTATGAACACGAAATACCGTTCAATATGGCGGCGGAAATCGGTACGGATAAAGTTATATCAGAGCATTCAACAATCGGTCTTGTGATTACAACAGATGGCAGTATCAGCGATATTGCGCGCGAGGAATATGAGGAAGCGGAGGAGCGCGTTGTTGCCAAACTGCAGCAAATACAAAAACCGTTTGTGGTACTTGTAAACAGCGTTGAGCCGGAGAGTGAAAATTCGCTCAAACTTTCGGCAAATCTTGCCGAAAAGTACGGAGTTCCGGTTATCCCGGTAAATTGTCTGCAAATGGACGAGGAGAAGATACGCGATATTTTAGGTGCTGTACTCTGCCGTTTCCCTATAAAAGAAATAGGCGTTATGTTTCCGCAGTGGGTTATGGGGCTCGGCAGCGGACATTGGCTGCGCGCTTCGCTCTGCGCAGGCATAAAAGAAGCATCTGCTTGTGTCTGCTGTGTGGGCGATGTCGGTAATATGGTAGAAAAACTTTCAGGAAATGATAATGTTTCGACTGTAAGAGTTTCTTCGCTTGATTTGGGCAGGGGTTGTGCCGAAATAGAAGCGGAACTATCGGGGGAACTTGTTTATAAAATTATAAATGAACAGACGGAACTTGAAATTACCGATGAAGAATCGCTTTTAGATAATTTAAAAGAGCTTGCCGAAATCAAAAAGAAATACAGCAAGCTCAAAAACGCTCTTGACGAGGTGGAAGCAACAGGTTACGGCATCGTTATGCCGGATATTGACGAGCTGACTCTCAAAGAGCCTGAAATAGTTAAGCAGGGGGGTAGATACGGCGTTCGCCTTGCGGCATCCGCGCCGTCGATACACATGCTCAAAACCTGCATAGAAACCGAGGTCGCGCCCGTCGTCGGCACCGAAAGTCAGTCCGAAGAACTGCTTAAATATCTGCTCGACGGATTTGAAGAAAATCCTCACAAAATATGGGAATCCGATATTTTCGGCAAATCGCTTAACGAACTTGTGAATGAGGGTTTGCGCAACAAGCTCTGCCATATGCCTGCCGATGCGCGCTCAAAAATTCAGGAAACGCTTGAAAGAATCATAAACGAGGGTTGCAGCGGATTGATTTGTATTATTCTTTAATCATTCGTTTTCGCTCTTTAATTCGCCGTAGCCTCTGTCAATATTAATTACCGCGTAAAGGTTGCCGTCGCCGGCTTCGTTTACGCGTTTTTTAATAAGTTCTGAAAGCTCCGTATCTTTAAGCTTGAAACGAGGCGGAACAACCACATCAAACAGTACATTTTTTGCCTTTTCGCCAATAACCACTCTGAAATCGTGGAAAGTGAGCGAGGAGTCAATATCAGCGATGATTCCCGCAACAACCTCTTTAAGCTCATTCGTTTCTGCGCAGTCGAGCACCGTCGGGTCAAGGTGAACAACTATATGTATATTATCGTTTTCTTTAAGGTCGCGTTCGATGGCATCAAGCACATCGTGGCACGAAAGCACATCAATACGCGCATCCATCTCTATGTGTGCGGAGGCAAAATAGCAGCCGGGCCCGTAGCTGTGCACCATAAGGTCGTGAACACCAAGCACATTTTCGTAGGTCATTATGCGATTTTCTATAAGCTCAAATA
>JAZUJG010000232.1:0-2601 GCA_045642645.1 Acutalibacteraceae bacterium
CGTTGAGTATCTCAGTGAATTTTTTTATATCCATACGCTCACCTCTGATAGTAATTAGTATCAGTTTGTATCAGTATATCTGTTTTATACAGGTTTGTCAAGGGAATATATACAAGGGGCTGTCGAATTTAGATGCAGAAAGCGTTTTCTTCGCCCCGACGGCGTATATGGATACTCCGAGTGGGCGAAAAAACGCTTAGAAAAACAAGAAATATGATAACTTCATAAAAATATAATGGCTTTACGGGTTTGCTGAACGCACAAATCACCGTAAAGCCAATGTTTTTTATATTGTGTTTTTCGGTCTGCGCTAAATGCGACAGCCCATTTTGAACGGTTTTAATCTTCAAAGCAATCGTACGCTTTAAGAATTGTTTTGCCTATTTCATACATAAATGCTACTGCGGCTTTTTTCAGCTCGAGCGTAGGCTCGTTGGCTTTCATTTCAAAACGCTCGTCGTGTCTGCGGCTTGCGGCGCAGGCAGCATTGCGCGAAATAATGTTGTCGCACTCAAATGTGAAATAACAGCCGCGCTTTGCAAATGTGCCGTTAAGCAGAGCATTCATAAGCGCATCAATATCGAGCGTGCCCATATACGGCGCAAGGTGGTCGTCGTGGGTGTTGAAATTATCCTGTACGTGCAGGGCTTCAAGCCTGTCGCCGAGCGCCATAAGGTCATCGTAAGCGGATTCGGTCTGCATATTGCCGTGGCCCGTATCCCAGCAGGCGCCGAGCAGGGGATGCCCGCAGTAATCTATAAACTCCTTCATTTCCGCGCCGGTCATAAAGAAATATTTGCCGCCGCTGTTTACGAGCGAGCCGTTTTCAATGAGCACCTTTACGCCGTACTTTTCCATAGCGGGGTAGAGCCTTTCAAAAAACGGCTTGTTGCGCTTGAAATATTCCTCTTTGCCGTCGGGGTACATCAAATCGCGGCAAGAGCCCGAATGCACCACTATCTTGTTGATGCCGAGGTAGCCGCAGGCTTCTATTGCGCGGGTGTTCGCAAGCACCACATTTTCAAATTCTTCTTCGTCGCAGTCAAGAAAATTGCAGCCGGGGGAATGTGCCTGCACAAAGTCGAAGCCGAGCTTTTCGGCTTCCTTGGCGGCAGCCTTTATCGGCTCAAACCAATCGTCTTTAAGTATGGGGCGGTCCCCCCACGCGAGCCGCCAGAAAGAGTAATCGAGGTGCTTAAAGCCCGTGCCCTCAAAAGTTCTGACTGCTTCTGCGGGCGAGCTGCTGTAATAAATGAGGTCGCCTGTGGTTGTTGCAAGTTTCATGATTACGCCTTCTTATTTGCCGTATTTTTCTTTATACGCTTCTATGGACTCCTCGATTATGGCGACGGCATCGAGCACGCCCTTTGCCTCGTCTATGACGGTATCCTTGTTTTCAAGTGTTTTGTAAACCGAGAAAAAGTGGTTCATTTCGTCAAAAACATGGGGCGGTAGCTGGCTAATATCCTTATAGGTATTGTAGGTGGGGTCGTTAAATGGTATGGAAATTATCTTATCATCCGGGAAGCCGTTATCGAGCATGGAAATAACGCCTATGGGGTAGCAGTCCACAATAGCCATGGGCTCTATCTGCTCAGAGCAGAGCACAAGCACATCGAGGGGGTCATTGTCCTTTGCGAGCGTTCTCGGAATGAAGCCGTAATTTGCCGGGTAGTGCGTAGATGTGTAAAGTACGCGGTCGAGCCTTAAAAGGCCGGTTTCCTTATCGAGTTCATATTTCATTTTGCTGCCCTTGCTGATTTCGATAACCGCGGAATATGAAGAACGGGTTATTCTGTCGGGGCGAATATCGTGCCAGATGTTCATTGTGTTTCCTCTCATAAAAATTATTTTCTAACTGCTGTATTTTAACACTTCCGAAAAATACTGTCAATAAAATATATACAACAAATGCACCTTTGGCTGCCGGATTCCTCAAAATACTGTTAATAAATTATTAAATAAACCTTAAAACAGTTGCCAAAACAGGAATTTGTTGGTACAATGTAATTTATACTACTATGACTATGTGCGTTTGTACGCGCGGAGGGATATTTTTGCTTAAACTGTTAAAATATTTAAAACCGCATAAATATTTCGCGCTGTTCACGCTGCTGCTCGCGGCACTGAACAACGTGCTTACTCTTGCGTTCCCTCTGCTTATGTCGCAAATCGTAAACGAGGGCATAAATAAAGGCGACCTTGAAGCGATTAAATCCAACGGCGTTATTATGATAGTCTGCTGCATTTTCGCGATGTTCGTTATGATTCTGAACAGCTACTGTTCAAGCAAGGTTTCCACCGGCTTTGCAGGTGAGCTTCGTGCCGATATTTTCAATAAGGTCGAGTCTTTCTCGCAGAGTGATATTGATAAAATCGGCGTTTCATCGCTGATTACGCGCACCACAAACGATATCCGTCAGGTGCAGGACCTGGTGCTTATGTCGCTGCGTTCGATTATAACCGTGCCTATTATGCTCATAGGCGGCATAATTATGGCGGTCATTATGGACCCCACTCTGTCGCTTGTGCTTCTCATAGTCATACCCGTAATTGCGATAATTGCTCTGATAATTGCCAAAAATGTTATTCCGTATTTCG
>JAZUJG010000233.1:0-2574 GCA_045642645.1 Acutalibacteraceae bacterium
GGCTTCTTTAACCGTAGCCGCAGAAATTTTGTTGCTGACGGTCTTGCCGTCATATTTTACGGTGATATTGTATACGCCGTAGATTTTAATAACCATACCCGAGGTAAGTATTTCATCTGCCTTAACGCTCATAGTATTTTCGGATGAAACCGTCACGCCTGCTTTTGCAAGAGCATCTGCAACAGTACCCGAAGCATAGACCGTATGTGCGGCACCGTCAAAATTCTCGATTTTGACTTTTACACCTCTTTTGATTACTATGGTGCTGCCTTCCTCTGCAGTAAATGCCGAAAGGTCAACGCTGTCGCCGTATGCTTCGTTGAGCGTGTAGCCCGCTTCTTCAAGAATGAGCGAAGCATCGGTCTGTGATGTAGAATAAACTTCTACCGAGCTGCCGTCACTAATGTTTACATTGTACATTACGGGCGGCACGGCGAACGCAGTAACCGAAATAAAGAATACAACGGCAAGCGCTAAAAGGGAAGCCCTTTTAAGCGGCGAACAAACTGCTGTTTCGCCTATTTTTCTGATTGTCATATAAATCTCCTGATTAGGTGACGATTTCAAAAAGGGAATACACAAAAATGTCACCGTGATAGGAATTCTTGTGCCTCATACTACGCCGAATTGCCAAAGTTTCGGCATAATACGGGGTACAAAAACCCCGGTTATCTAATGGCAAGTGGTATTATAATCATCCGAAAATAAATGTCAAACATAAATCACAAGTGTTTTTTGTGAATTTTTCACAAAGGTTATGAACATTATTTTACCGCGCCCCCTACATATAGGGGTATTTTTCTTTTGGCAACCGAATAATGTATTACATTTTTTGTAACATTTGCAGAAATTACAAACTGTAACATTCACGCCATATTTATTGGAAAAATCGCGCAATTTATTCAAATCCGGCTTTCATTTTGTAATAATTCAAAGCATTTTTATCATCCTTTCGCAATAACAACTTGTTTCCTGCTGTAATATATTATATAATTGATACGAATATGTTACTTATTTGAAAGGGGTTTATAAAAAATGCAGATAAATATCCCCGCCCCCGTGCGTGAAATAACCCGTAAACTTGAAAATGCAGGTTACGAAGCATTCTGCGTAGGCGGCTGCGTACGCGACAGCTTAATGGGTACCGTTCCGTCGGATTGGGATATTGCTACCTCCGCCCTGCCGGATGAAACCGAGCGGGTATTTTCCGATTACCGTCTCGTGACCGCAGGCAAAAAGCACGGCACTGTCGCGGTCATAATAGATAAAACCCCGTACGAAATCACCACCTACCGAGTTGACGGCGAATACGGCGACAACCGCCATCCTCTTGCCGTCAGCTTTACCGAGAAAATAGAAAATGACCTGTCACGCCGCGACTTCACGGTGAATGCCATAGCATACAGCGAAAAGAACGGAATCATTGACCCGTTCGGCGGCAGAGAGGACATATATAATAGTATAATAAAAACAGTCGGCAATGCCGACACGCGCTTTAATGAAGACGGTCTTCGTATAATGCGCGCGCTGCGCTTTTCGGCAACACTCGGCTTCAATATCGAAGAAGCCACCGCCGCCGCAATCCACCGCAACAAAGATTTGCTTAAAAATATCTCGGCAGAGCGCATCTCGGCAGAACTTGTAAAGCTTTTGTGCGGCAAAAATGCCTTTAATATACTTATGCAGTACCCCGATGTGCTTTCGGTGTTCATACCGGAAATCGCAGATACCGTCGGCTTTAAGCAGTACGGTGAAAAGCACGCCTACGATGTATGGGAGCATATCTGCCACACGGTAGATACAATACCCGCAGACAGAATACTGCGGCTTACGATGCTCCTGCACGATTTAGGCAAAATTCCCACCCACGCACTCAATGACAAGGGTGACAGCACCTTTAAAAATCACGCCAAAGTCGGCGGCGATATGGCAAGGGATATACTAACACGCCTTAAATTCGACAAAAAGACTGTAAACCGTGTTTCGTTCCTTGTTGCAAACCACGACTTTGAGCCGCCCGAAACAAAAATCGAACTCAAACGCCATTTAAGCACGAAAACACCAGAGGATATACGCACTCTGCTCACAATTAAAAAGAGCGACCGCGGTGCATTAAGCGAAAAATACCGCGATATTTCCGAGGGTACGCGCCACTGCCTTAATTGGCTCAATGAAATCGAAGAAAACGGTGAATGCTGCACTTTAAAAGAACTTGATATTAACGGTAGCGATTTACTTGCGGCGGGTGTTAAATCCAACGAAATCGGAAATGTACTGAACACCCTGCTTGATGCGGTCATAACCGAAAAAGTGAAAAACCGCAAGGATGATTTATTGACATACATATTATAATAGTATAGAATAATAAAGGATTTTAATGAAAGGGTGTAATTATATGCGTAAAACCTACCCGCTTAACTTCGGCTGGAAATACTCACCGAGCTTTTCAGACGATATGATTAAAAAATCATTCGATGACAGTAAATTCGAAACAGTGGATATTCCGCACACCAACAAAGAGCTGCCGCTGAATTATTTTGATGAAAAGTCATATCAGTTCGTAAGCTGCTACCG
>JAZUJG010000234.1:0-4169 GCA_045642645.1 Acutalibacteraceae bacterium
GCGCTTCCTCATACCCTATTTCGTTTCGCAGTCGGTCAACCGCCGAAGCGTAGCTGATGTCATCGAGGATAAAACGCTGAATGGTTATCGCCTCGCGCTCGTTCAATGAATCAAGCCCTCTTTGAATCAGCTCGCAATGACTGCGGCGCTCATCGAGTAATCGGGTCAAGCGTTCTTTTTCAACTATGCAATTGAGCAGATTATCTTCATAGCGGTTGCCGCTGCCGATGACCGGCGTTGAGTCTGTCGTTGCTGATTTCAAGCCGAGCATCCTTGCCTCGACATTCTTCAGCCGCTCGGTCAGATTTTCAACGCTTTCTTTTATGTAGCGATAATTTCTCAAATCATTCTCGGCTTCGCGTTTCCAATTCAATTAAATCACTCCTCTTCAAGCTCGATTTCCTTGCCGTCAATCCACAGCCTATAAGCGTGAAAGATTTTACTTTTTGTTTTTATCACACAATATGGTTCAAATTCGCCGGGTTCGTAAAACGGATATTCAATTTCGTCATAAGATTTTAAGCAATACCGTTTTATCCTTATCCTTTCGTGAATGCAATGACAGATATGACTCTCATTAAGTTTGAATAATTCGCACTCTTCACAGATTTCGTTGTATTTTTTTGAAACAGGAAGGGCACAATACGGAATTTGACACACAAATTCAATCATCATATCACCTCGATTAATAAATCAAAACCGTGTTCGGCTTTTATCTTGTCGCATATCGGTTTAAAATCCGCGCCTTTGCGGTAGTCCTTGATTCGCGTGTTATAAGCCGCCATAAACCGCTCAACCGTTTTTTCGCTTGTTCCGAATTTGTCGAACATGATCAGCGCAACAACCGAAGCCAACCACTCAACGCAGCGGTCGGTATTTTCTTCAACGCGGCGGCGAACACTCCGTGAGTGCTCATTCACTGCTGAGTTCTTGAAACTCGGCGTGTAGCCGTAATCCTCGGCAAGCGTTTGTTTGATGTCCTCAAAGGAACACCCAACGCCTTTGTCATCGTGGTTCTCGTGAACAGCGATGAATTCATCTTGATAAATCAACATAAACCGCTCAACTGCTCCGCAGCTCCAACCGAGCCGGTTGAATAAGATGTCGCAGGTCACGGCAGTGAAATATCTTGTCACGGGCTTGACTGCCTCAGTCGTTTCGCGGTTAACGGCGTTCTGAAATTGCTTTCGGTTTGCAAGGCATTTCATACATCGTCACTCCAATCTTCGGTCAAAACCTTCCGCGCAAGGCAAACATCCCCAAAAGCATCTTTTTTAATCGTAATATCCCCGACATTGCACGGCAGTTCAACGAAGCGGGATTTGTCTTTGAAGTCATCGCATCCGAATTTTCCGACTTCCTTTTCAACATCTTCATCTGTGATAAAACACACTGAATAGTGTATGCAATCTTTGCATGTCATTCAATCGCCTCTTTCGTTTTTAATATGGCAAAACTTCATCGTCATCATCTTCGTCAGCCTTCGGTTCGGTGCGTTTGCCGCCGCAGAAGCTCACCTCGTTTGCAATGATTTCCGTGACCGTGCGCTTCTCACCGCCGCCCGCCTGCCAGCTTCTATTCTCAAGCCTGCCTTGAACAGCAATCGGGTCACCCTTGTCAAAATACTTGCTCACAAATTCAGCGGTGCCGCCCCAGCACACAACTGTGAAGAAATCCGCACCATCTTCTTTTCTGAATTTATCCACAGCTATTCGGAAGCTTGTCACCGATTTGCCGCTGCCGGTCTGCTTGATTTCGGGTCGCTCGGTCAGTCTGCCGAGCAGGGTTACTGTGTTAATCATCGCTTCTCCCCTTGTACCTTTCTATAATTTCTTTTATTGTTTCAATGCTGTCAAAAACTTCGGGCTTATCTGTACACATTACTGAGCAGACGCCCCATACGAAACCGATTTCGAACAATATCGTTTCTTTATCTATGCTTGTCATTTTTTAATTCTCCTTTTTGTTTTTGAATTGATAATCAGGCACATTCAACGCCGAAGCTTCAAACGCGCTGATGCTGTAGCTTGCCGTTCTGCGTTCCTCTTGCTGTGGTGCGGGCTTCGGCTTGTCCACTCTCGGCGGGTTGAGCTTATCCCGCGCCGCCCAATTCCGAATCGTTGCGTAGTGTGATTTGTAACTCTTGCCGGTTGAGGCTATGTAAGCCGATAGCCTTTCAATCATTCCGTCAGCATCGGGTAACTCATCGCGGAGCTTCTGAAGCTCGTCATCCGTGAGCAAGACATTTTTGTACTCGCCGTATTTGTGCTTTTGGGGTTTTGCGGGAGCGGGTGATATATCACTCTTATCTCTATCTCTTATATCTATCTCTTTCTCTATCTCTATCTCTCCGTTACAGATTTGTTTCATCGGTGTTACATCGGTGTTACATTGTAACGCTTCTTGCCTCTTTCGGTGCTCTCTCACCCTCTGAGCAGAAGCGTTTTCACTGCCAACATTTTCCACGGAAAACGGAAAAAAGAAAGAAACATTGTCGGAGGTTTCAGCAAGCCCGCAAGACATCAGGAACGCAAGCGTAACCTTGACATCATCGGGGCTTTCGTCAAGGTCGAGCGCAAGTTCATCCGCAAAATCATCCTCAAGCCCCGTGAAGGTGAGCATTCCGTCTGTTTTCATCGCGAGCAACTGCATTTTTAGATAAATAATCGTGTAGGTGTCGCCGCCTGCCATCTTTCGGAGCTTCTTAATTCGTTTTGAGTTGAAGAAGTCGTCCTTGAGCTTTAGCCAATAATATCGTTTTGCTTCAGCCATCTCTTACCTCTTTCCAATCTGCAATTCTGACAGTCACGCGCGGCTCATCACTGTATGCTTTTCGCACTGCACAGTAAACGATTTGAGAATCGTCTTTGTACGCGACCCCGTTCAGGCTGTCGGCAATAATCTTGAGTATGTTGTCGGCATCGGGCTTTTTGGTCGGTCTGATTTCGCCGTTCAGCATCTGCTCGCGCTTCTTCTTGCTCACCGATTTCGGGATATCGAAATAAGCGCGGATATGCATAGAAATCGCCGCGCCGTCATCGAAACGCTTGCCGACTTGCCGCTCATATTCAAGCTTTACAAGGTTTTCGTAGCTTGCCGTTTGCGCGGGTGTGTAGGTTTTGACAAATCCTCCCGCCGTGCTGAAACGCGGGCGGCCTTTGCCCTGCGGTGCGCCGGGAATGGTAAATTCAACTGTCATAGTTTTCCGCTCCTTTGCTCTCCATGATTTCAAGCTCTGTGACGGCGTTCTCAAGGATTCGGTTTATCAATTCGTTTGAGCTTGTGTGATTTGCTTTTGCTACCTTTGCAATCATTGCCTTAACCGTCGGCTTGACAAGCAAATTGAGCCTTTCGCTCTTGTTCTCTTGGATAGTATCCCATTCAAGCAGAAACGCGGCGCGGCTGTCTTGATCTGTGGCGGGCTTAACATATATTTCCACTCTGGGCTGAACGGCTGCGGCTGCGGGTGTGGCCTCTGCATCCGCTCCGGCTGCGCTTTTGCCCTCATCTTCAAGCAATTGCATCGGCTCAAACTTTGTGCCAACAATTTCATCAGATTCAGAAGCTTTTGCATTTCGTGCTGCTACGCTTTTTTTCATTGATTCGCTGAGTTTGAGTCGTTGCGGCGCGAGGCCGCACTCTCGTCTTATGTTATCAACTGATTTTTCTGAACATCCAACAATTGTCGAAATTTCTTTCCGGCCTTTGCCGAAAGAGTAGAGCTTGCAAATCAAATCCTTCTGTTCTGCTGTTAAATATTTACCTTTACTCATTGTTAATCCTCCTTGTGCTTATGCATCAAAATGTATTCGCTTTTGGCTGTCATCTGAGAATACAGCCATTCTTCCGCTTTCTTTTGGCTCAGATGGTTTTGCAAAACTTGCCGTTCATAAGCAAACGCCCCTGCCGCCTCTTTCGCTCTGATGCGCTCGGTGATTTCCTCATCGGTGTAGTTCGCCTCGACCATATACAAATCATAGCCTCGCGCCTCAATTCCGTTGAGGTTGTTACAGTCGGTGGCATAAAACAGCCGCTCACCGTTTCTGAATTCGATTGAATATGCGCAATTTTCAACATTGTGTTTTGTGGCGAATGATTTCACGGTGAAAAGCTTGTAATCAATTCTGCGCCCGTCTGCGGGCAAAATATCAATGTTTCGCTTTTCAACC
>JAZUJG010000235.1:0-3054 GCA_045642645.1 Acutalibacteraceae bacterium
CGCGATTTCCTTGTGCCGAGCCGTAAGCATCCCGGCAAATTCTACGCTCTGCCGCAGGCACCGCAGCAGTTCAAGCAGCTGCTTATGGTTTCGGGCTTTGACCGCTATTTCCAGATAGCGCCCTGCTTCCGCGATGAAGATGCCCGTGCGGACCGTTCGCCCGGCGAGTTCTATCAGCTCGACTTTGAAATGGCTTTTGCCACTCAGGATGATGTTCTTGAGGTCTGCGAGGATGTTGCCTACAACACCTTCAAGACCTTCTCCGATAAAAAAGTATCGCCCGCACCGTTCAGGCGCATAACCTACGCCGATGCCATGATGAAATACGGCTCCGACAAGCCCGACCTTCGCAACCCGCTTATCATCTGCGATTTGACCGCTTTCTTCGCAAATGTTGCGTTCCCGGCATTCAAGGGCAGACCCGTAAGGGGCATAGTCGCAAACTGCAGCGGCAAATCGAATAAATTCTTTGAGGATTCTCTCAAATATGCCACCTCGAGCGAGGTCGAACTCGGCGGTCTCGGCTATATCACTCTTAAAGACGGCGCTTTCCTCGGACCGATAGCAAAATATCTTACCGATGAACAGAAAAAGGAAATCACCGAAATCACAGGTGTCAAAGAGGGCGAAACTCTCTTCTTCATCTGCGACGATAAGAAGGATGCCACCGAGAAAAAGGCAGGTATGATCCGCCAGTGGCTTGCTCAGAAGGAGCAGCTCGATCTTATAGACGAAAGCGTTTTCGAGTTCTGCTTTATTGTTGATTTCCCGATGTTCGAGCTTGACGAGGAAACCGAGCAGATAATATTCACTCACAACCCCTTCTCAATGCCGCAGGGCGGTCTTGAAGCACTTCTCACAAAAGACCCCACCGAAATTCTCGCATACCAGTATGACCTTGTGTGCAACGGTATTGAGCTTGCCTCGGGCGCTGTGAGAAACCACGATATTGAAATAATGAAAAAGGCGTTTGAAATCGCCGGATATTCCGAGGATGAACTCAAAAGGCGTTTCAGCGCACTTTATACCGCGTTCCAGTACGGCGCACCGCCCCATGCAGGTATGGCGCCCGGCGTTGACCGTATGGTAATGCTCCTTACGGATGAAGAAAAAATCCTCGATGTTATCGCATTCCCGCTTAACGGCAACGCGCAGGATCTTCTCTGCGGCGCTCCGAGCGAGGTTACGAGCCAGCAGCTTGAGGATGTTCACCTGCTCGGCAACGGCAGCATCTTTGCGGCTCAGGCACCCGCTTCTTCGGGTGCAAAGGCGGTGCAGAGCAAGCGTTCGGCATTCTCGAATGCTCAGCAGCTTAACCAGCTTGCCCTTACCGATGATGAAGAAAAGAATATGCAGGATATTTTCGGTATGATGAAAGAGAATGAGGAAAAGCTCAAATCGGTCGATACCGAAAATACCGAAATTATGGTACACGTTATGCCTATGAAGAATGTTCTGCGCGAGGATGTGCGCGAACAGCCGTTTACAAGGGATGAGCTTATGGACGGCGCGCCCGAGCACAGCGACGGCAGCTGGCTTGTTCCCAGACTTGTAAAGTGAGGTGCTTAAAATGAGTTATTATTCAGCAATAATCAATGATAAGGGCAATATTGCGGTCGATGATACCATTCTTACCGAAAACGGCGTTACCTCCGCAGGCTCAAAGATATTGGACGGCTTCAAATCACTGTTCGGTGCCGAGGTCGTTGACCGCCTTGAAAAAGCAGGCTATGTTATTTCAGGCAAAACACACGTCGGTGAATTCGGTCTTGACCTTGTGGGTGAGTTTTCACACTACAATACGCAGAGCGGCTCTCTTGCAGGCGCGGCGGCTTCGCTCGTTGCCGGCGGCACGGTCAAAGCGACACCCGGCGGTGATATGAACGGCGCTCCCAGAAGGGCGGCGGCTCTTGCGGGCGTCTCGTTCATTAAACCCACATACGGCACGGTTTCGCGTTACGGCGTTATTTCCTGCGCGGCTTCGGGCGAGCAGGTGGGCGTTTATGCAAAAAATGCAGACGGCGCCGCCGAAATTCTCGGCGTAATCGCAGGGCACGACAGTAAGGACGGCACAAGCCTGCCCGATGAAAAATACACCTATACGACCGCTGCCGATGTTAAGGGCAAAAAGGTTGCAGTTGTTAAAGAATTGCTCGCACTTGCCGATGACGAAACCAAAAAGCGCGTTGAGGCATTCATTGCCGCACTTCGCAAAAACGGCGTCGAGGTCGAGGAAATCTCCTGCAATATCTTTGAAAATGCCAATATCGCCTGGCAAATTTTAATGTGCGCCGAAACCTGCAACAATGTTTCGCGTTACGACGGTGTTAAGTTCGGCTACCGCGCCGAGCAGTACCGCACCATTGATGACCTTTACACCAATTCAAGAACAGAAGGCTTCAATTTCCTTACAAAAGCCGTTATTCTTTACGGCTCCGATGTTCTTTCCAAAACACGCTATGCCGATTGCTACGACAAATCTCTGCGCATTCGCCGCATAGTTGCCGATGAGCTTAAAAAGCTCTTTGAAAATTACGCAGCGGTGCTTACACCCGTCTGCACCAAAACCGCTTACGAAGCCTACGATATAAAGGATGCCTTTGAAAAGGTATTTACCGAGAGCGTATTTACCGCGGCGGCAAACCTTGTCGGTATTCCCGCGCTTGTCAGCGGCGGCGTTCAGCTCCTGGGTGCCGCTTTCGGTGAAAGCGAGCTTCTCAGCCTTGCAAAATGTGCGGAAAGCGAGGGTAAATAATTATGAAATATGAAATAGTCATCGGTCTTGAAACCCACGTTGAATTAAGCTCCGAATCAAAGCTTTTCTGCTCCTGCGGCGGTCACTCTGCCGCAAAAGAGCCCAATGACTGCGTATGCCCCGCCTGCTGCGGTATGCCGGGTATGCTGCCCGTTATGAATAAGCGTGTTGTGGAGCTCGCGGTTAGCGCGGGACTTATGCTCAACTGCGATATCAACAGATACACCACATTCGACAAAAAGAACTACTATTATCCCGACCTGCCCTGCGCATATCAGATTACACAGCTCAATCACCCG
>JAZUJG010000236.1:0-10886 GCA_045642645.1 Acutalibacteraceae bacterium
TTTTTCGTTCAAACGCATAAAGAGGTATGCGGTGATTCTTCTCTTATCCGGCACATTCATAGGCATAAATTGGATTTTGCTTTTTGAAGCATACCGCTATACTACCGTTGCCACCGCCACGCTTTGCTATTATATGGCGCCCGTATTTGTGCTTATGCTTTCCCCGCTTGTGCTTAAAGAAAAGCTTTCCGTTAAAAACGCGGTTTGCGTTGCGGTCGCGCTTATAGGTATGGTGCTCGTTTCCGGTGTACTGCAAACGGGTGTCGGCGTTTCGGGTGAATTTAAGGGGATTTTATTGGGTCTCGGCGCAGCGGCGTGCTATGCCTGCGTAATGCTCCTCAACCAAAAACTAAAGTCGCTTGATGCGTTCGATAAAACCGTTGCTCAGCTTGCCTGCGCCGCAATAGCAGTATTGCCCTATGTGCTTATTACAGTGGATTTCCACGCACTCAGCGCAGAGCCGTGGCAAATCGCTTTACTTGCCGCGGTGTGCATAATTCACACAGGCACGGCATACACAATGTATTTCGGCTCTATGAAAAACATAAAAGCGCAGACCGTTGCGATTTTAAGCTATATCGACCCCATAGTTGCGGTAATTCTTTCGGCGCTTCTTCTTAAAGAGTCGATGGGCATTTTCGGTATTGTCGGAGCTGTTCTGATACTCGGTGCCGCAATAGTGAACGAAGCACCCGTTCTTGACAAAAAACGGGCTGCCGAATAAAATAAAAGAAAAGTCGGTCGTATTATGAAACTGATATTGGTAAAAGCTTTTGTGGCGGCGCTCAGACTTCTCTATGCCCCCCTCAAAAAGCGCAAAACTCAAAATAAAATACTGTGGCTTTCCCGCCAGTCGGATGAGCCATCGCTTGATATGCGCCTTTTGAGCGCGGAGCTTACTGCCGTAATGCCTGAAGCAAAACAGCAGTTCAGGCTTAAAAAACTGCGCGACGAAAGCTCGCTTACACTCTCTTATATCTTCTCGGTAATAGGCGATGTCTTTGCAATTTCCACCGCAAAGACAGTTATAACCGATACATACTCCATTCCCGTTTCGTGCCTTGAGCACAAAAAAGGTACGCAGGTTATTCAGCTCTGGCACGCTGCGGGCGCAATTAAAAAATTCAGCCTGCAATCCGTTGGCATGGAGCAGGGGCGTGATGCCGCGATTTCCGAAGCGATGTGTATGCACAAAAACTACACCTGCGTTATCGCTCCGTCGCAAAGCACCGCAAAATTCTATGCCGAAGCATTCGGCTGCAGTGAAAGTGTTATTAAAATTTGCGGTCTGCCGCGGCTCGATATACTGCTTGACGGCAAAGACAGACGCGCAGAGTTTGTTGAAAAAAATCCGCGTTTTGCAGGTAAGGGGATTGCCGTTTACCTGCCCACATTCCGCGACGGTGACGGTGAATATGCCGATGCTTTGCGCAAAGTATTTAAAATGCAGAGTGCTTACGAATTGTGCGTGAGTGTGCATCCGTTAAGTAAAACCGCACATTCCGATACTTTGCAGGGCGGCTTCGCTACAATCGATTTACTGAAACTTGCGGATGTTGTGATTACCGATTATTCCGCCTGTGCGCTTGAAGCGGCGTTGCTTGGTAAGAATCTTTATTTTTATTTGCCCGATTATGAGGGGTACAAAACCGAGCGAGGTCTTAATGTTGACCCGTTCACAGAATTGCCGTCTGCTTCGTTTACCGATGCCGCAGAGCTTTGTGAATCACTCGGCAAAGGATATGATATAGATGCAATTGAAAATTTCGCTGATAAATATATAGAAAGCAGGGCGGCTGACAATACCGCACGCCTTGCAAAAATCGTGAAAGAGGTTTTTGAAAGATGAAAAGAGTTCTCACATACGGCACATTCGACCTTTTGCATTACGGCCATATAAACATACTCAAACGCGCAAAGGAGCTCGGCGATTATCTCATAGTTGCTCTTTCCACAGATGAGTTCAATGCAATCAAGGGCAAAAAAGCTTACCATACATACGAAACCCGCAAAAAAATGCTTGAAGCGATACGCTATGTCGATCTCGTTATTCCCGAAAACAACTGGGAACAGAAGCTCAGCGATGTTAAGGATTATCATGTGGATGTTGTCGTTATGGGCTCCGACTGGGCGGGCAGCGACAAATTCGATTACCTCAAAGAGTATTGCGAGGTCGTGTACCTTGACAGAACACCCGGTGTTTCCACCACACAGATAAAGCAGGATTTACAGCTTCAGGAGGTCAGGGACGGAGTTGACCAGGTACCCAATACCTGAGCCGGAGGGTTATTGTGAAAATCAAAAGATATGTAAACACATTAAGAAAGGCGGCAAACAGCAATAAGCCGAAATATATTGATTATTGCGAATTGCCGATTGATGAGAAGCTCGTGCTTATCGAGGGCGGGCAGGGCTCAAATATAAACGGCAATATGTTCGCAATGCTTCGCGAGCTGCGCGTCAATCCGCGCTGGGCGGAGTATAAGCCCGTTTTTGTCGTTACGCCAAAAACACACGATTCAGCCGCAGAACGCATGGCGTTTTACGGCTTTGACGATGTTGTGCTCTGCAACCGTGATACCGATGCTTACTGCAGGTATCTTGCCACCGCAAAATACCTTATGACCGATAACTCCTTTTCGCCGTATTTTATGAAGCGTGAGGAGCAGGTCTTTCTCAATACCTGGCACGGCACACCGCTTAAAACGCTCGGCAAGTCCGATAAATCAAACCTCGCTTCACTCGCCAATATACAGAAAAACTACCTTATGAGCGATTACGCGCTTTTCCCCAATGAGTTCACAAAGGATGTCTTTATGAACGATTACGATTTGCGCGATATTTATAAGGGCAATTACATCATCGCAAACTACCCGCGCAACTATGTGTTTTACGATAAGGCACAGGGCGAAAATATGAAAGAACGCCTCGGTTACGGCGGCAAGCGCGTGTTTGCATATATGCCCACGTGGCGCGGCACGGGCAGAAAAGCCGATACCGCAAAGCAGCTTGAAAACACAAAAGCAATACTCGCGGAGCTTGACGAAAAACTCGGTGATGATGAAATCGTGCTCGTTAACCTGCATTTTCTGCTTGCCACGGGAATCGACTGCGCTGAATATAAGCACATTGAATACTTTAACCGCGATTATGATACCTATGAGGTGCTCAATGCCTGCGACGGTCTTATCACCGACTATTCAAGCGTGTTTTTCGACTATGCCGTAACGGGCAAAAAAGTGATTCTTTACGCATACGATAAAGAGGAATATTTAAGCACCCGCGGCACATATATGCCGTTTGAGGAGCTGCCGTTTCCCATACTCGAAACCGTTGACGATGTTGTGGCCGAAATGAAAAAGCCCGCAGCCGTGAACGAAGCGTTCCTTGAAAAATTCTGCCCCAACGGCTCCGAAAGGTCCTGCGAAAAGATTTTCGAGCTTATGGTTACGGGCAAGACCGATTTGTGCAAGGTCGAAAAGCTTGACGGTGCGGGGGAGAATGTCTGCCTTATCTATGCGGGGCAGATAGCCACGAAATACTTTGAAAACATAACCGATTACATAAACGACAACCCCGGCTATAAGTATGTTATAGCCTACCGCCGCAATCTTTCGCAGAAGCGCAAGGATTTCATAACTTCGCTTGATTCTTCCGTTTCGACGCTCGGAACGGTTACCGCATATCTCTTTAAGTGGCGTGAGCTTATTCCCGCCGTGCTTTGGTGGCTGCTCGGTAAATTCGGTGAAACCGAAAATATGGCGCGCTTCTTTAAGCGTGAGGCGGCAAGGCTCTTTTATTCGTTCACACCCGCAAAGGTAGTCGATTTTTCAAGCGGCAACTTTATTATGGCAGGCATTCTGTCAAAATTAAGCGGCAAAAAAGCCTATGTTACACACGGTGATTATACCTGCTCGCGCAAGCGCGAAATCAGCCGCCGCGAGTATGTTACAGCCCTTGAAACCGAAAAAGGCTTCGTGGAGGAAGATTATGCCGAAATCGAAACGCGGCGTTACCTTGAACGCTATGCCGACGAGGAATCGGCACATTACAGCTTCGGCAAATGCACATCTTTCAAGAATTTCTCACCTTTCTATTTCAAAAGCGGCAGGAATCTCGTCTGCATAAACCGCTTTAAGCTTAAAACGGGCGAGCCGATACGCCTTTGCGACGCCTTCATTTCCGTCGGCGACAAGGTCTATGTTCCGTCTGCGTTCAGAAAGGTTACGCGCTCTGCGGCGCATTTCAGCGGCTTTTATAAACTCACAATTCCC
The DNA here is from genome assembly GCA_045642645.1 of Acutalibacteraceae bacterium. Taxonomy (GTDB): domain Bacteria; phylum Bacillota; class Clostridia; order Oscillospirales; family Acutalibacteraceae; genus DTU089. The sequence goes on from JAZUJG010000236.1 coordinate 4,275, forward strand.
TTTGAGGATGTTATGGAGCTGCCTGCAACCAACCCCGTCTGCTTCTGTTACAGAACAAAGTACGGCAAGCTCGTCAAGAAGCATATCGTCTATTCCTCACTGCTTCGCAACCGCTGTCTCGGGCTTCGCAGCCCCATGGTCAAGGATGCCGCTACCGAAACCGTGGCGATATTCCGCCAGTCGCGCTCAAACAGACTCAGTGTATATGTGCGCTCCCTTAATGTAACCGATTCACCCAAAGAAAGCGTAAAAATGTTCTTCGCATTCTGCCTTTCTCTGCTGTGGTATCCGTCAAAAAAGAAAGCGCCTATTCTCCTTTATGAGAAAAACTCCTCAAAATACGAGGAAAGTGCCTCCGTTGTGTTTGAGGAGCTTGTGGAAAAGGGCTACCGCAACGCCCGTTTCATAGTTACGCGCGATTACGAATTTCTTGACCGTGTCCCCGAAAAATACAGAAAAAATCTTGTGTGGAAATACTCGTTTGAGCATTACCTGCTGTTCTTCAAGTGCCGCACCTTTATCGGTACCGAGGCACTCGTTCACGCCATAGACCTTAAAACCTTTAACCCGTTTGCGCTCAAAAAGATTTCAAGCAAAGACCTCAACTACGTCTTTTTGCAGCACGGTGTAATGTATATGGTCTCGCTCGATTCCGAGTCGCGCAAAATGTTTAAGCGCAAGGCTCTCAAAGGCAAATACCGCGTTGTCGTATCCTCGCAGGCGGAGGCTGACCATTTCACAACACTCGGCAGGCACCGTGAGGATGATTTATATATCTGCGGTCTTCCGAAATTTGACCGCAACACCCATAATCCCGATGCCGATAAAATCGTGATTATGCCCACATGGCGCCCGTGGGAGATAAACGAGGCGCGTGCCGATTTTCTTGAAACGCCGTATTTCAGAATGATAATGCGCATTTACAATGCAGTACCCGCCGAGCTCAAAAGCAAGGTGATAATTCTGCCGCATCCGCTCATAGTGAACGAGCTTTCAAAGCTTTCTGCATCCCAGAGCCACAAAATCCTGCTTGATGCGCGCTATGACGATATTCTCAAAGAAACCGCAGTGCTCATAACCGACTATTCGTCCATTGCCTACGATGCCTTTTACCGCGGCGTGAATGTAATGTTCTGGTGGGAGGAAAAGGACTACTGTATGCAGAGCTACGGCGAAACCACCAAGCTTATGCTCAACGAAGAAAATGTATTCGGTGATACATTTATGTCGGCGGACGGCTTCGCGGATGCGCTCGTTCGTAATTATAAACAAAAGCAGAATGACCTTTACCGCGAACGGTATTCGCACCTTGTGGAATTCTGCGACGGTAAAAATACACAGCGGCTTATTTCATTCCTTGAAGCCGATGAGATTATATAAATTCAGAAAGAATGTGACGAAATGGCTGATTATTCACGCGATGCGTGGCTTGACAATGTAAAAGCCGTTCTCGTCACATTTGTCGTTGCGGGGCATTTTATTGCAAGCGGCGTGTCGCGCATACCGGAATTCGCGCTCCTTTCAAACTTCATCTATTCGTTTCATATGCCGGCATTCCTGTTCATTTCTGGCTTTCTTATGAAGCGCCGCATACGGGAACGCGAATACGGTAAGGTCGGCAAAACCGTAATATTGCCGTACTGCATTTCGCAGATTTTCATTTTCATCTGCGCTGTGCTTATACCCGACGGCGCCCGTGCGCTCTCGGCTGAAAAAATGACCGACGGCGGCTTCTTTTCGCTTCTGTACCCGATTTACCACCTTTGGTATTTTGTTGCCGTCGCGCTCGGCTTTCTGTTCTGTGTGCTTATAAAATCCGAAAAACGCCCGCTTACCGCGCTTGCGCTTTCCGCGGCGCTGAGTATTGCCGCGGGCTTTTACGGCAACGCCGAATTTCTGCGCCTTACAAAATGCCTCGGCTATATGCCGTTTCTTGTGCTCGGCGCGGTAATGCCGCGTGAATACCTCGAAAAGTTAAAGAGCAAAAATATATTAAAGCTTCCGGCGGCTCTTTGTGTTGCCGCAACCGTTGCCGTTCTGTGGCTCATAAGGGGCAGCGGCGGCATTACCACCATACTCGCCATGACGGGCAAATTCGGCGATTATTTCGGTATGAGCGCACCTGAAGCCGCACTCGCAAGGCTCGGTTTTCTTGTGTGGGGGAGTTTGCTTGCCCTTTCGGTTATGGCGCTCTGCCCGCGCAGAAAAACATTTTTTACATATATCGGCGAAAACAGTGTCTATGTGTTCGTGCTCCACGCCGTTGTGCTTGCGGTGCTGCGCCACTTTAATTACGGCAGCAAATTCATTTACGGAATGACCGAGTCGCCCGTTCAGCTCGCATTCGTGCTTTCCTCTTTCGCCGTTGCCGCGCTTCTCGCTTCAAAACCCGTGCGCACCGCTTTCAGATGGCTTGCCGATCCGTACGGCGTGTTCTGCCGCATAAAAACTTCGTTGTCAAAATCAAAAAACAGATAATCAATATAATCCTTAACGGGTGTCGACTTTGTTCGACACTCTTTTTTTATGCCTTGATGTAATATGAATAAAAAAGGGGGAATACCAATGCCGGTAACATTGAAGAAAAACAGAAAAACTCTTGTCGCCGCCATAAAGGGCGATATAGACCACCACAGTGCCGCCGAGCTGCGCGAAGCAATAGACGAAGCGCTTTCGGACAATGCCGATGCCGACACGCTTGTGCTTGATTTCGGTGAGGTAACATTTATGGACAGTTCGGGTGTCGGACTTGTTATGGGGCGCTACCGTCTTGCCGAAACGCTCAGAAAGAAAGTGCGTGTCGAAAATCTCGATGAGCGCGATTACCGCATTATGAAAATGTCGGGCATAGAAAAAATAGCGGAAATAAATAAGAAATAACGGGTGAATGATATGAAAAAAATAAACGAATTGAAAATGGTCTTTGAAAGCCGCTCGGTGAATGAGGGCTTTTCGCGAATGGCGGTTGCCGCATTTGCCGCAAATCTTGATATGACGGTCGAGGAGCTCGGCGATATCAAAACCGTCGTGAGCGAAGCGGTCACGAATTGCATAGTTCACGCCTACCGCGAAACAATCGGCAAAATCTACATAACCTGCACTGTTTTCTCGGAGGGCGTGGTGCGCGTCAGCGTGCGCGACAGAGGCTGCGGTATTGCCGATATAAAGCAGGCGATGACACCGCTTTACACAAGCCTCGGCGGTGAACGTTCGGGGCTCGGCTTTTCGGTTATGGAAAGTTTTTCGGACAAGCTCAGGGTGCGCTCAAAGGCGGGCGTCGGAACAACCGTTACTTTTGAAAAGAGAATTCGGGGCAAAACCTTATGACGAGCCGCGAAATTCTTATTGAAAACAATATGGGGCTCGTTCACGCCTGCGCCCGCCGCTTTATCGGCAAGGGTATTGAGTACGATGATTTGTTTCAGGCGGGTTGTGTCGGGCTCGTTAAAGCCGCAGGCGGATTTGATGAAAGCCTCGGCTTCGCTTTTTCCACCTATGCGGTTCCTGCCGTGCTCGGTGAAATCAAGCGCCTTTTCCGCGACGGCGGCGCGGTTAAGGTCAGCCGCGCATTAAAGGAAAAATCGCGTGAAATTATGAAGCTTTCCGCCGAAATGAGCGCGGAGCTCGACCGCGAGCCGACAGTAAGCGAAATCGCCGAAAGGACGGGCTTGACCGCTTGCGAGGTCAGCGAGCTGCTGCTCGTTTCTCAGCCGCCCGTTTCACTTACCGACAGCGGCGAGGGGAGCGAGCGGCAGTTCGATCTGCCCGTGGCGGGGCACGAGGAAAATATAACCGAGCAGTTGTCGCTCGGGCAGTGCCTTGGGGAGCTCGGTGACCTTGAACGCCGCATAATCGAAATGCGCTATTTTCAGGGGCTTACACAGAGCGTTTGTGCCGAAAGGCTCGGTATGTCGCAGGTGCAGGTGTCGCGCCGTGAGAAGTCCATACTGCTTAAAATGCGCGAAAAAATGGTCGTTTGAAAATATGACCGAAAATATGCCGTGTCGCGCCGTAAAGAATGTGAAAATTGTTGTGTGTAAAAAGCGTTAATTCTCTTGCAAAAAATGAAAGTATAGTATAAAATATATTCGGTAAAAAATTAACAAATAAAAGGAGTTAACACCATGGCACTTTTAAACAAAAAAACTGTTGACGACATCAACGCCAAGGGCAAAAAGGTTCTTGTGCGCTGCGATTTCAATGTTCCGCTTAAAGACGGCGTTATTACCGACGAAAACCGTATAACCGCCGCACTTCCCACCATCAAAAAGCTTATCGGCGACGGCGCTCAGGTTATCCTCTGCTCCCACCTCGGCAAAGTTAAAAACGGCCCGAACGAGAAAGAATCTCTCGCTCCCGTTGCCAAAAGACTTTCCGAGCTCCTCGGCAAAGAGGTCGTTTTCGCTGCTGACGATGTTGTTGTAGGCGAAAATGCAAAGAAGGCTGTTGCCGCTATGAACGACGGCGATGTGGTTCTTCTTCAGAACACCCGCTTCCGTCCCGAAGAAACAAAGAACGGCGAAGAATTCTCCAAGGAACTCGCTTCTCTCTGCGATATCTATGTAAACGATGCATTCGGCGCAGCCCACAGAGCACACTGCTCCACCGTCGGCGTTGCTTCCTTTGTTAAAGAGGCGGCTGTCGGCTACCTTATGGGCAAAGAGCTTAAATATCTCGGCAACGCCGTTGAAAATCCCGAAAGACCTTTCGTTACCATCCTCGGCGGCGCCAAGGTTGCGGACAAGCTCAATGTTATCGAAAATCTTCTCAACAAAGCCGATACTCTCATCATCGGCGGCGGTATGGCTTATACTTTCCTTGCGGCAAAGGGCTACGGCGTAGGCACCTCTCTGCTTGACGAAACCAAAATCGACTATTGCAAGGATATGCTCAAAAAGGCAGACGAAAAGGGCGTTAAGATTCTTCTTCCCGTTGACTGCACAATAGCAAAGGATTTTCCCGATCCCATCGATGCAGCTATCGACGTTGAAATCTGCGATGCCGACAAGATCCCCGCAGATAAGATGAGCCTTGACATCGGCCCCAAGACCGCAGAGCTTTTCGCAGCAGCCGCAAAATCGGCTAAGACTGTTGTCTGGAACGGACCTATGGGCGTTTTCGAGAACCCCGTACTTGCTAAAGGCACCATCGCAGTTGCCAAGGCACTCGCGGAAACCGAAGCTACCACCATCATCGGCGGCGGCGACTCCGCAGCGGCAGTCAATACCCTCGGCTTCGGCGACAAGATGACCCACATCTCCACCGGCGGCGGCGCTACTCTTGAATTCCTTGAGGGCAAGGCTCTTCCCGGTATCGAAGCAGTTAACGATAAATAATCGTTTTATTGAAAGGACGAAAGATATGGATAAATCACTTCGTAAAGCAGTTATCGCAGGTAACTGGAAAATGAACAAAACTCCTGCAGAAGCAAAAGAAATCATCAACGCCATGAAGCCCCTCGTAGCCGGTGCCGATTGCGATGTAGTTCTCTGCGTTCCCTATATCGACATTTTCGCGGCACAGGAAGCGGCAGCAGGCTCCAATATCAAAATCGGTGCCGAGAACTGCCATTGGGCTGAAAGCGGTGCTTTCACCGGCGAAGTTTCCGCCCCCATGCTTAAAGCCATCGGCGTTGAGTATGTTATCATCGGCCACTCCGAAAGAAGACAGTATTTCGGTGAAACCGACGAAACCGTCAACAAGAGAGTACGCGCTGCTCTTGACAACGGCCTTACCGTTATCCTTTGCGTAGGCGAGCTTCTCGACCAGCGCAAAAAAGGCGTAACTATGGAAGTTGTTCGCTCTCAGGTCAAAATCGCTCTTCAGGGCGTTTCCAACGAAGAACTTGACAAAATCATTATCGCTTACGAGCCCGTTTGGGCTATCGGCACGGGCGAAACCGCTACCGCAGAGCAGGCTGACGAAGTCAACCACGCAATCCGCGAGGTACTCGGTGAGCTTTATTGCCCCAAGTGCGCTTCACGCGTTACGATTCAGTACGGCGGCTCCATGAATGCAAAGAATGCCGCAGAGCTTCTTGCAAAAGTCGATGTTGACGGCGGCCTTATCGGCGGCGCATCACTCAAGGCTGAAGATTTCTCAATAATCGTAAAGGCTGCAAGCAACTGATAAACCAAAAGGACTGCCGTATATTTGCGGCAGCCCTTTATACTGATAAAAGGTAGGAAAAAACAATGTCTGAAAAAGTTCTTCTTGTCGTTATGGACGGCGTAGGCTATTCCAAAACCGGCATCGGCGATGCCGTAACACTTGCCAACACTCCCGTTCTTGACAAACTTCTTAAAGAATGCCCCAATACCCGCCTTAAAGCCCACGGCGGCGCGGTAGGTCTGCCGTCGGATGACGATATGGGCAACAGCGAAGTCGGTCACAATGCTCTCGGCTGCGGTCAGATTTATTCGCAGGGCGCAAAGCTTGTCAACGAATCCATTGAAAGTGGCAAAATCTATGACTCATCTGCGTGGAAAGAGGTCGCAGACAACTGCAAATCAAAGAACAGCACGCTTCATTTTATCGGTCTGCTTTCAAACGGCAACGTTCATTCCAATATCTCGCACCTCATCGCCATGCTTAAGCAGGCAAAGGCAGAGG
>JAZUJG010000237.1:0-3199 GCA_045642645.1 Acutalibacteraceae bacterium
ACGCCTGCAATATGAGCGAGGACGATTTTGCGGCGAATATTGAGGACAATGCAAGATACAACGCGGTAAAGAAAATCGCTGCCGACGAGGGCAGCGAGGTTTTGCCGATTTGCGCCGAGCTTGAAGCGCAGATTGCGGAGCTTGACAAGGAAGAAAAGGAAATGTTCCTTTCCGAGCTCGGTATAGCCGAGGGCGGTCTTGATTTACTTATAGAACGCAGCTACGATTTACTCGGGCTTATGTCATTCCTTACCGCCGGCAAACCGGAGGTAAGAGCGTGGACAATCAAAAAAGGCACAAAGGCTCCGCAGGCGGCAGGCAAAATCCACTCGGATATTGAGCGCGGCTTTATAAGGGCGGAAACGATTTCGTTTGATGTGCTTATGGAATGCGGCTCGATGCAGACCGCAAAGGAAAAGGGACTTATTCGCTCCGAGGGCAAGGAATATGTTATGCAGGACGGAGATATAGTTCTTTTCAGATTTAATGTTTAATTCACACAATAAAATGCAGGCTTTACCGAATTCGGTAAAGCCTGTTTTTTACTTTTAACGGCATATAAATTATTCCGCTATTTTGTAGTGGCGAACATACACGCCTACGGTTTTATCGTAATCGAGAACGTGGATAAGAGAGCCGTCTGCCATGGGGAACACCGTAAGACCTTCGGCTTCGTTGCCGGCGGCGGAGGGCAGGCTGCGCTCGCAGAGAGTTTCGACCTTGCCGGTTTTAACATCGACTGTTAGTATGCAGTCATCGTTACTGTTGCTTGCATCGTAGGATGCGTACAGCTTGCCGTTATAGACCTCACAGCCCTGAATACGCGTGATCTGCTCGGAAAGCTTTATGGAGTGGCTGTACTCCATAGTATCAAGATCAAAAGCGAGAATTTCTTTAATATTGTGGAACGGTGAGCAGTAAAGATAGCCGTTTTCGCCGTCGACCGCACACCACGGCACACCGTCGGGAAGCATTTCGGCAGGAAGCACATAGGTATCTATGGGCTTCAACGACCTGCAGTCGTAGGTGATGATAAGAGGATAATCCTCGGGCGCATTTTCGACCGCGGCGTAGATTTTGCCGTCGTAATAACTGATGCCGCCGATATGGTCGCTTTCGTATTTATCGCGGTACTCCGACGGAATTGCATCGCGGTTTACGCGCACGCGCTCCATTGTTTCGGCATCCCAGATGGCAAGACCTGCTATGCCGAGTGCCGTAATCGAGCCGGAGGTGTAGTAATATTTGCCGTCGGTGGTTATGCCCTGCCCTGCGAACATGGCATCGTTAAGAACGAGCTTATCTTCTTTAACAAGCTCCACCTCGGGTGTATTGGCAGCGGTGCCCATATCCATAATGCTTGTGAAAAGCGAACAGAATGCGGCAAGCCACGCGATTATCTGCATAGGAAATTTTGCGAAGTTTATACCGTGAAACATATATAGTCCTCCTTTATACTTATACATATTGATTATTGCACATCTGCCGCTGATTTTCAAGAAATTTTCCAAAATTTTGCAAAAGCGTTGAACTGAAATTTGATTTGTATTATAATTCAAGGGTGTTTTCGGAGGTGGACTATGGAATACAGATATGAAATACACGCGCACACCAAAAATTCGAGCCGCTGCGGCAAGCTTGACGGCGCCGAAATTGCGCAGAAATACAAGGATGCCGGCTACGACGGCATTGTTATAACAGACCACTACGCGCCGATGTCGTTTGACCCGAAGGAGTTTTTTAATAAAAAACAGGCAATGGACCACTACCTGCGCGGTTACCGCAGTGCGAAAACGGTTGAGGATGAAAATTTCAGCGTTATACTCGGAATGGAGCTGCGGTTTTACGCTACTGTAAACGATTACCTTGTTTACGGCGTAACCGAAGAAATGCTTTACTCGCTCCCCTTTTTGCTCGGTAAATATCTGCGGCGCGCAACAAAACTGTTAAGGAAAAACGGCTGCGTGGTAATTCAGGCGCATCCGTTCAGAAAATTCATAACAAGGGCAAACCCGAAGCACCTTGACGGTGTTGAAGTGCTGAACGGAAAAACAGACGGTGAACTCAACAGAAAAGCAAAGGAATGGGCTGACAGTTTCGCGCCGAATATACAGACGGGCGGCAGCGACTGCCATTCGGACTCATCGTTTGCAACAAGCGGAATTATAACGAATGAGCCCATTCGCACAAGCGAGGATTTGGTGAGAATACTGAAAAGCGGAGAATTTAAGATAATTCATAATTAACTGCACCGCAAAATACGGGGCTGAAAAAAGATGAGATGTGCCGTTCTTCGCCCGTCAGGCGTATAAAGATACGCCAAGGGCGAAAACGGTGCAAGAAAAAGTTCGGCAGAGTTTCTGTTAACAGAAACTCTGCCGTTTTTTACACTTTTTCGTTCTGCGCTTTTTGCAGCCCCGTATTATTTTATCATGCTTTCTTCCCAGCTGTCATACGGCTTAATGCCGAATATGGAAGCAACTGTGGGAGCGACGTTGGCAAGCCCGAAATTGCCTTCTTTAAGCTCATAGGCGTTTTTGCTGTAAACGATGAACGGAACAGCATTGAGAGAATGCGCCGTTCTTACCTGAAGCTCGCCCTTCTTGTTTTTTTCAAGCATTTCGTCGGCGTTGCCGTGGTCGGCGGTGATAAGCACCGTTACGCCGTATTTGTCGGCGGCTTTGAGCACTCTTGCAAGGCCGAGGTCAACGGCTTCGACCGCAACAATGGTTGCTTCGAGGCTGCCGGTGTGGCCCACCATATCGCCGTTGGGGTAATTGCAGCGGATAAAATCGTATTTGCCGGAAGCCATGGCCTCAATAACGGCATCGGTAACCTCGGCGGATTTCATCCACGGGCGCTCGTCGAAGCTGACCTTGTCGGAGGGAATTTCCATATAGGTTTCAAGAGTTTCGCTGAACTTGTCGCTCTTGTTGCCGTTCCAGAAATATGTAACGTGGCCGTATTTCTGTGTTTCGGAAACCGCAAACTGATTAAGTCCCTTTGAAACGAGAAGCTCGGAAAGCGTATCCTTGATTTCGGGGGGATTCACGAGGTAGCGAGCCGGAAGCTTGAGGTCGCCGTCATACTGAAGCATACCGGCGTAAACAACATCGGGCTTTGCGCCTCTGTCGAAATATGTGAATTCATCGTTATCGAAAGCCATACTGAGCTCAATGGCGCGGTCGCCGCGGAAGTT
>JAZUJG010000238.1:0-2869 GCA_045642645.1 Acutalibacteraceae bacterium
GATATTGTCGATAAATGCCGAAAGCAGCACGGACATCCATACCACTATGGTATAAACTACGAAAACCGAGCCGGAGCCGAGCTTTGCGATTGCCTGACCGATAACATCGATAACGCCTGCGCTCTTGATACCGCCGATTACTATAAACAGACCGGTAAGAAGAATAATGGTGTAATAGTCGATTTCCTTAAATGCATCCTTAACGACCTGCTTGTTCTTTTTGAAGAACAGCTCGCGGATGATGCCGACAAGGAAGAATCCGATGCAGATAATGCCGTTTGTGATGTCGGGCTTGTAGAACTGGCCGGGTGCGGCATTGTCCTTATAGGGTATGAACGAAACGGCAATAAGCATAACTACCGTGCCGACGAGAAGAATTGTGGGGAATTTATCTTCCACAACCGTTCTCGAATCAAACGAGATTTTGCCTTTTTCCTTGCGGAACATTACAAGGATTATAAGTGCGCTTACTACCGCACCTGCCTCAACTACCCAGAACATACCGGGCTTGCCGCTGTCTACAAAGAAGTCGGAAAAGTCGAGGTTTGCCGCTTTTGCAAGCAGTATCGAGGTGGTGTCGCCCACGAGGGTAGCGGCGCCCTGCAGGTTGGAGGATACCGCGATACAGATAATGGTGGGAACGGGGGAAATGCCGATTTTGCTGCAGAATGCAAGTGCTACGGGTGCAATCATAAGAACTGTCGCCACATTGTCAACGAATGCTGTGATAACACCTGCGAAAAGCGTAAGGCAAACGACCGCCCACTTAACATTGGGCATGTGCGAAATAAGCACATCCGACATAAGCTGGGGCATTTTGGATTCAATGAAAAGGTAAACCGTGCCCATGGTGCCGGCAATCATCATAATTACGTTCCAGTCAACTTCACCGAGCGCCTGAACAATGCCGTATGAATATTCACCCGAGACCGTCTGAAAGAAGCCTGCACCGAAAAGGTCGGGACTTGCCGAGGCGATAATGCCGAGTGCCACGAATATAACTGCGCTGCCTACGGCAACATAGGGGCGAATCTTCTGAAACGCCATCATAAGAACATAGGTGACGGCAAATATAACAAGAGCCGCTATTGTTATTTTTGTCATTGGTTATTCTCCTGTCAGCCTATTTTTGCCGCGTTGCTTATTTTGATTTTGCCTACGAACGGAACTTTAAGGAAGCCGTTGCAGACATCGCCGTCGAATGTGATGTTAACATCGATTTCCTTGCCGGGGAGCAGCGAAACCTCTGCTTTTGCAAGGAGTGTGCTGCCGTCTTCTTCTGCCGAAATAATGTTGATTTCGGGGATTTCAAGGTCTGAATCGGGCAGCTCGAGATTCATACCGTACTTGCCGCCGTCATCCTTGATTTCAAGAATTGCCTTGCCGCTGAAGAACATATTTTTTACTTCAGCCTGCCATTTACCGATACCTAACATAAGAAAAACCTCCGTTTATATAAAATAAATTTACAGCGTTTTTGTGATTTTGGCTACATACCTTAAAAGCTTTCGTGCATCGTTGGTGGTTATTTTACCGTCTGCAGAATTATCCACATTGCCTGCTTTTGCCTGATTTGTGCCGAGCTTTAATGTGCCTGTGGCGGCACGCAGCAGAATATCAACATCAATAAGGTCAATGGCGCCGTCACCGTTGACATCGCCGCGTTTATAGGTGATGGATTCCTCACTCTTTAAATACTTGCCCTCCGGTATGCCGAGCGCCTTTACATATTCGTATGAATATGTGCCGGGCACACAGTATATGCCGTTGATAAAGTAGTAAACCTTATGGTCGTTTGAATCGAGGTAGGCGAGCACCGCATCGGCACCTATTGAGGTGAGCGAGCCGGGCAGGTGTATCTCTTTAAGTGCGGGGTTGTAGGCGAGTGCTTCCTTGCCGAGAGTTTTAAGGTTGATGCTCAACTGAATCGATTTCAGGTTCCAGCAGTATGAAAATGCGTACGCACCGATTTCGGTAACGGAATTGTACATACTTACCGAGGTGAGCTTGTAGCAGTGGTCAAAGGCATAATTGCCGATTGCCGTAACGCCGTTAGGCACTGTGTAAGTGCCGCTTTTGCCGCCGGGGAAAGCAACAAGCTTTGTGCCGTCTTTGCTGAAAAGCACGCCGTCAACCGATTTATAGGCTTCGTTTTGTGTATCGGCATCAATGTAAGTGAGATTCGAGCAGAGCGAGAAGCAGCCGGGCACTACATTGGTGAGTGTTGCGGGCAGCTTGACGTATTCAACCGTCGCGTTTCCCGAAAACGGCTTCATTATCATTGTAACGGGGCTGCCGTCAATATAATCGGGTATTATTATTTTTTTTGCGGAGCCGGTGTATTTGGTGATGCGCACCTTGCCTGAGAGTATTTTGTATTCAAATTGGGATTTATCGGGAGTTACCGCATCTTCGGGAGCTGCGGCAAATGCCGGAACTGCCGTTGCAAACATTAACGCGGCAACGAGTAAAATCGCCGTAACAGCATAAACGAATCCCGTTTTTTTCATAGCAGGGAAGCTCCTTTCACAAAATATGCGGTTTTTGCGGTATTTAAGCCGCAAATTATTTCATAATAATTATACAGTAAATAGTATTGATTTGCAATTGTTTAAATATACAATAATTCATATGTGTTTATAGAGAACATAAATAAAAATTATGACGGTAAAAAAGCAAAGCTCCGAAGCGAACTTCGGAGCTAAACAACAAAGTGTTTTTGCTTTTTACATCAGACTGCGCGGGTGACCTTACCGGAGCGCAGGCAACGAGTGCAAGCATATACTCTGCGGGGAGAGCCGTTGACGATTGCCTTTACTCTCTTAACATTGGGTTTCCAGGTTCTGTTGGAACGTCTGTGTGAGTGAGA
>JAZUJG010000239.1:0-2819 GCA_045642645.1 Acutalibacteraceae bacterium
CGGCGCACTGCAAGAAGAATGCGGTTTACAAAATCAATGGCAAGGTTTGTGAATTTATCAAAAGCATTCTGCAGCTTGTCGGGCACATCAATGGTGGTGTTGTTTGCATAAACCTCGACCGTAAGCACTCTGCTTGCCGTACCGAACAGCAGTACAAAGCACAGTATGAGCGATATCGCGGTTTTGAGTGATTTTTTCATAGTAAACTCTTACGGTCCCTAAACCTGCGGCTGCTGTTGCTGCGGAGGTTTGGGCTGATTGTTCTTGGGCTGCTGTACCTGCTGATTGTTCTGCTGCACCTGTTGATTGTTCTGCTTCACCTGCTGCACCTGCGGAGCGTTTTTGGCGGCAGCCGGCTGCTTCTGACTCGGTAAGAAGCCGAAAATCATACTGCTTTGAAGAGCGGATTTGTCGCCTTTGAGGAAGTTTTCAATATCCTTACCCGTCATTTTTTCAATATTCATCTTCTTTTGCAGATGAGCGCGTACATTTTCCATAGAGCCGTTATATACACTCTTGTCGCCGTTGGGGTCGGCGATTTGCCTGAGCATATCCTTTGTTCTGTCCTTGGTCGTCTGACTTTTGGAAACTGCCGCCTTTGCCACCATATCCTGCAGCATAATGGTTGCAAGACCTTTTTTTATATCGTCAAGACGGTTCGCGGGGAGGGAGCCGTTCTTGGCGGTGGCGCTGATCATCATAAGATCTCTCATTGCGTTTTTGGCATCGTTGCAAAGGTTCTGGTAACCCTTGGTTGCCTGTTCATCTATTACGGGTGTGCCGTCTTCCTTGACCTGACCTGTGGGAACTTTAAAATCGGGCTTGGTTATCGGCACATTCTGGTTTTTTACCATCTCGGCGTATTCATTTGCAAGCTTCTGCCTGCCGCCGTTTACCATAAAGTTTCTTAAATCGGCGGGGTTTTGAATATGCTCGATTCTGGATTTAACGAAATCAAGCTCCGCCTGATTGAGCATGATTTTGGTCTTGCCGGCATTCTCCTCATAGTTCTGTTTCTGCAGATTTGCAAGCATACTGTCAGCTTTTTCGGGGTCGTCCTTCATCATTCTGCCTATGGAATCCATAAACATTAGATTTCCGATGTCATTGATGAGCTGCTCTCTCGAGAATTCATCCGTAAAGGGATCAACGGCGAAATCGTCCTTATTATACACGTTGAGGTAGAAGTTCATAGCTGCCTTATTGTCTTCACGGAGCTGTTTGAGGTTTTCACGGGGCTTATGATATTTGTTTTCGCGTTCCGCTTCTTCTTTTCGGGCTTTTTCCGATTCCGCTTTGCGCTCGAGGTAGGTGTTGTATTCTTTTACCGACTTGGTGTTGAAAAGTCTTGCAAAAAATCCGGGCTTTTTAGGCTCTTTAGTGTTGACATAATCGTTGCTTATGCTCAGACCGTTTTTTTCCGAAAATGAAATTTCCTTCGGCAAGCCGTCATTGTATTTCTCATACATCATAAGGCTGTAACCGGAATTGAGCGATTTTGCAACATAATTGTGGTAGTACAGCATCTTTTCGCGCTCGTTCGAGCCTTCGGGCGCAGGAGGCAGTTTGCGGCCGTAAGAATCGGTAAGTCTGCCGGTAGCAAAGAGCTGTTCAAGCGTCATACCGGTGCGGCTGTAAAGGTTCTGCTCAAATTTTGAGGTGTATCTGCCGGTAAGCGGTTCAATTTCCGGATTGATCTGACCGTTTTTTGGATTCTTTCTTCCGTAGACACCCAAAGACTCCATTAAGTCATATTTTGCCATTTGTCTGTTCCTCCTAACAATATACAACAGGTTTTTGTTTCTGCCTTTCACCACTAATACCCGAAACAGAACACAAAAATTACATCGTAAAAAAATATTTTCAAATACAGTAATCGCATTCATCTTAACACATATATAAATGTATGTCAACAAAATGTCTATAAGCTTTCCGTATGAATGTCAATATATAAAACGCTGCCCGATAACCTTGACAAATCCGCACATTCAAGAGTATTATGGGGGTGCAGATGCCTTTAATTTCAATAGGATGGGGGAATAAAAATGAAAAAAGCCGTTCGCATAATTATTATAATAGTTGCGGTGTTTGCAATAGGTATCAACGCCGTAAATTTCGGTATTTATTTTGCAAATAAAAAGACCGTGGTTTACACAGATGAATGGAAAGAGAATGTAAAAAAGAATTATGAGGAATTCATAGCCGAGGTTGACGGCGATGAGAATAAAATCCCCATGATAGTTACTACTGACCAGCACGGCGCAATTACCGCCGACAACGAGCTTTATGAATTCATAAACGGCTTTGTTGATTGGAATAAGGTTTCAAAAATAATCAACCTCGGCGATACGGTTAAGCTCGCATATAATCCGCTTGAACTTAAAGCGTACCGTGAAGCGACCGAGTGCTTGCCCGCCGACAAGCGCATAGAGGTCATAGGCAACCACGACCGTTTCTTTGTGCCTAACGGCAAAACGGTCGAAAAACGCTTTTTTGACAACCCGGATGCTGAGTATTCGGCAGACCGCAAGGCCTTTGTTATTAAGGATGAGCAGTTCGGCATCCGTTACCTTGCGGTAGATACAAAGCGTTTTCCGTACAATTATGAGCACGGCGAGCTTTGGAGCGTGCAGGCGGATTTTATAATCAACGAGCTTTCAAAAGACGATGAAAGCGACATTGTTATGATTTCGCACCCGTATCTGTTTAAGGATGCCGTAATCGACCGCAGCGGCGAAACATTCACAGGCTCCGAGTATTTTATAGGCACTGCCGACAAATACACCGATGTCAAGCAGTCGTTTGTAGATATGCTTGCC
>JAZUJG010000240.1:0-2959 GCA_045642645.1 Acutalibacteraceae bacterium
CCGTCATCGCCGTAGAAAAAGTCGCATCTT
This sequence comes from Acutalibacteraceae bacterium, assembly GCA_045642645.1. Taxonomy (GTDB): domain Bacteria; phylum Bacillota; class Clostridia; order Oscillospirales; family Acutalibacteraceae; genus DTU089. The sequence goes on from JAZUJG010000240.1 coordinate 31, forward strand.
GAAAGACCGCTGCAGTTAAGTGTTCTGTAAACCTTTACGGCTTGTGCGCGGATTTTATTCTGCACGCCGTCGGGGAGCTCCGCGGGAATTGCAAGACCGGTGTTGTTGTCGGTGTATTTTGCATCAAAATCGTAAAATTCGGCAGCGGGCAGAATTTCGCCAACGCAGGAGGCAACGGGCTTTTCGTTGCCCATAACGGCGCATTCGACCTCTCTGCCCACAAGTGTCTGTTCAAGCACCGCTTTGTAATCGTTATCGAATGCGAGTTCAAGTGCTTTTTCGAGCTCGGCACGGTCGTGCGCTTTGCTTATGCCGACCGATGAGCCTGCGTTTGCGGGCTTTACGAAAATGGGGTATTTGAGGTATTCTGCGATTTCATCAAGATTAACCGAGCCCTCGTCATATTCGGCGCGGGTGAAGGCACGCCACCTTGCCTGCGCAATACCTGCGGCATCAGCCATAACATTGGTAACGGCTTTGTCCATACACATCGAGGAGCCGAGCACGCCGCAGCCTACGTACGGGATTCCCGCAAGCTCAAACAAGCCCTGAACGGTGCCGTCCTCGCCGTTTTTGCCGTGAAGCACGGGGAATATGACATCAATTTTGACTTTTTCAATGCCGCTTTCGCGCATAATGAGCAGGGCTTTTTCGCTGCTGTCGGGCGAAAGAGTCGCGGGAACGGCATTTTTAAACCATGTGTTATTTTCGATTTCGCTTATATCGCCGTCAAAATAACGCCAGCAGCCGTCGCGCGTGATGCCGACTTTAACGATGTTGTATTTGTTTGCATCAAGATTTTTAAGTACCGAGGCGGAGGAACGCAGCGAAATGGTGTATTCGCTTGAATTGCCGCCGAAAAGAACGAGCAGAGTTTTCATAAAATCACCTTGTCAACAAGTAATAAAAATACACAATAATAATACCACACAAACGCGGTTAAATCAATGTATAAAATAATATGATATTTTAATATAACTGTTTACCTTTTTATATAAAAATGCTACAATATAAAAAAGTATGCTGTAAAGGATGTTATTATGGAACTCAAAGAGATACTCACTCACGTTGACCACACGCTGTTAAAGCAGGACTCCACCGCCGAGCAGATAAGGGCAATCTGCCTTGACGGCGTTAAATACAACACCGCAAGCGTCTGCATTCCGCCCGCATTTGTGGAGCAGTGCGCAAAGGAATTCGGCGGAAAACTTAAAATCTGCACGGTCATAGGCTTTCCCAATGGCTACAACACCACCGCCTGCAAGGTTTTTGAAACCGCCGATGCCGTGAAAAACGGTGCGGATGAAATTGATATGGTAATAAATGTGGGCTGGCTTAAAGATAAACGCTATGACGATATTCTTAACGAAATCAAGGCAATAAAAGAAGCCTGCGACGGCAGAATATTAAAGGTCATTATCGAAACCTGCCTGCTTACAGATGACGAAAAAATCAAGATGTGCGAGCTTGTTACCGAGGCGGGTGCGGATTTCATAAAAACCTCCACGGGCTTTTCAACGGGCGGTGCAACCTTTGCGGATATTGAGCTGTTTTCAAAGCATATCGGCGATGGCGTGAAGATGAAAGCCGCAGGCGGCATAAAGTCGCTTGACGATGCCGAAAAATTCCTTGCGCTCGGCGCAGAAAGGCTCGGCACAAGCCGCATAGTTTCCATAGCCAAAAGCGAGCAGGGCAGCGGTTATTAAAAAGGAGTTTTCGTATGAAAGAGCTTTTTACTCTTAATATGGAAAAATACTATGTTCCCACCGCAAAAGTCGTGCAGAAGCAGGAAATGATGAGCGCGTGGAACAGAAATAATAATATTTTAAGAATACTGTGTTTCATTTCGGCATTTGCCGATTTACTGCCGGTATTCTCGCGCTGCTTTTATACGGCGCCGGCGGCTGTAATAATGGTGATGTGCGGCTTCCTTATACGGCAGAACAACAAAAAGGTTTATTATGCTACGGCGCTTTCGGGGCTTATAATAGCCGCGGCGGTTTATGCTTCCGAGGGCGGCAAAGTGGTATTTACCATGCTCTGCGCCGATGCCGCGGTATTTATGCTGCCGCTGTTTTTCGCATTTAAGTGCCTTTACAATTACGAAAGCGTGTTTGTGCCGCTTTCAAAATCAAAAGGCTTTCCGCATTTTGTGTTCAGCACCACCGATATTTACGGCAAAAAGATGTATATTCGGGACGGTGAAAAGTCCGTAGCAGCCGAGCGCGAAAAAGAGTCGTTCAACAGCTTCAACACCGCCGAGGATGCCGAAAATGAGCGCTTTGAGCGCTCGCAGAAGCTTGTTGCCAAAAAAGAAGACGAGCCGCAGAAGCTTGATATTCTTGACGGTGAAAACAAGCCGAAAAAAGAGGTTACATATAAATACGGCAAAATGCTCGGCAGTTTCGAGCTTGTATTTCTGCACAACGATATTCCCACGCTCAGCTATTACGAAAAAAAGCTGCTCATAAACAAGTGGAATGCGGTGGTTGACGGACTTTCAAAAGAGTTTGCGACAAGGCTGTTCATCGCTCTCGGGGATGTGATATTTCTGCTTGTATCGTTCGGCAAGGAAGCAATATTTCTGTGGATTTGTGTGTTGCTTTTGATATTCGGCACAAGCAATATCAAAATGGGCAAATTGCGCGGTGTGTTCTATCTTATATCGGCGGCGCTCATAAGTCTGTTCCCTGCGGTTACGGTTATACTCAGTGGCGGATTCGAGGATGTTACGGGCAAAGCGTCGGTAGCATTTACTCTCATTATATTTTCGGATTTCGTGCCGCCTATGCTGCGTGCGATTCACCTGTGGCTCAACCGCGATATTTACAGGCAGCTTAAAAAGGAAAAGGGCTTTCCGTCATTTGTGCAGACCGCTACCGAAGAATTCGCTTCCGAGATGTTTATTGCGGCACAGCCGATGCCAAAG
>JAZUJG010000241.1:0-5576 GCA_045642645.1 Acutalibacteraceae bacterium
GTATTTGTCCGCAAGTATTTCGGTGTAGCGGCGTATCTGTGCTGCATCCTCAACTATGCGGATTTTACCGAACACAATAACGCTTTTGAAAAATGTGGTGTACAGCTCGGGGTGTATCTCATCCTGCGCGGTCACGCAAAATGAACATTTCGGCTCTTTTTTTACGCTGTCAAAGCGGTGTCCCGCCTTTGCGCCATGGAAAATGATTTTTCCGTCGAAGTAAACATAACTCATCGGTACGGCATAAGGGTAGCCGTCGTCGCCGCTTACGGCGAGTACACCCGAGGTTGCTTCATTCAGAATTTTTATACTTTCTTCCTCAGAAAGAATCTGCTTTTTTCTTCTCATTTCACGGAACATAAATATACCTCATATCATTAAAAATGTGCCAACGCCTATAAGTCCGCAGCCTATCACCGATTTTGCGGTGAATTTTTCGTGCAGAAAAGCGAATGCAAGTATCATTGTAATAATTATGCTCAATTTGTCAACAGGCACAACCTTTGAAACATCGCCGATTTGCAGCGCCCTGTAGTAGCAAAGCCACGAAGCGCCCGTTGCTATGCCGGAAAGTATAAGGAATACCCAGCTTTTGCGGCTTATATCGCCGATGCCGCCCTGCGCGTTGGTTATGAATACCATAGCCCACGCAAGTACCACAACCACCACGGTTCTTATTGCGGTGGCAAGGGTGGAGTCAACATTTTGTATACCGACTTTTGCGAGTATTGATGTAAGTGCGGCGAATACCGCCGAAAGCAATGCAAGCACAAACCACATAAAACTGCCCTCTTTTACATATTATTGAATTCTTCAACGCCTTTTGTTGCTATCCAACGGTTGACATAACGCCCTGCAAGTTCAAGCACTATCGCCGCAATAAGAATATAAGTTTGCGCGGGAATAAGGTCTTTAAGCAGGTAGTACGCGGCGAACAGTATCAGCGCAAGCAGCCATCCGCCGAATAAAGATATCATTACGGGCATACTCTGCTTAACCACTATTGTTTCGTTTGTCCACTCAAAATTCGGTTTTTTGATATTCAGGAACAGACCGAATGCCGATAAAAACTGCACTAACGCAACCGAAAAAATCACGGAATAAAGAATTAAAGTGAAATCAAGCTTCAGCGCAATTCCGCAGCAAATTGTTGCGAATACCGCGGGCGGCGCAATAACCGTAATGTGCAGGCGCTGCTTTGCGTTGAAAATATCGGCGGGATTTATCGGCAGCGATTTGAGAAGCCACAGATTTTTGCCCTCGAGTGAAAGTGACGGTGCGGTAATTGACCCCGTTCCGGCACAGAAGCCCACGATTAAAATGAAAATAACCGGTATCATTGCTTTTATCTGCGGCATTTCGGCACTTATTTCTGCAATGGTCGCTGTAAGGTAAGAGGATTTTATCAGTAAAACCACGCCCGCAATTATCATAATTGGTGCACCGAGAGCCGAATTGAGCATATAAGTCGGGCTTGCAAGGAAACGCTTGAGCTCCTTTTTGAAAAGTGCCTGCTTAATGTTGTTTTCTTTTACGGGAGCTTCCTTGTAAACCGCCTTTTTTGTGGCGCGGTTTGCGGTGGCGATTTTAATGAATGTCTTGCTCATCAAAGCATACAGTGCCGCAAAGAGTGCGATAATAGCCGCGGTAACTACAACAAACCACAGCACGCTGCCGTCTGCGGCAAGACCGAATGCGTAAAGTCCCGCGGCGTAGCTTTTTACGGCGGCACTCAATTTTTCGGTGTTTGCTGTGGCGGCGGTGAGCAAATCGTTTATTTTAAAGCACACCACATAATACGCGCCGAAAAGCACCAGCGAAACAAGTGTGGTAATGAAGCTTTTCTTCTTGGTAAGGCGCGAGGAGACAGCCGCCACAATATAGCCGAGAACGCATACGAGAGTCAGCACGAAAATGCCGAGTATGAACACGAACAGCAGGGGGAACACCACCCTTGCGGCATTCGGTCTGACATTTATCCAATAGTATATCACAGTCGGCACGAAAGCCACTGCTTCGTACATAAGCGACATGGCGTAAGCCGCTGCCATACGCGAGCCGAGTATCGCCGAGGGCTTAACGGGGAGCGAGAGCAAAAGCTCGTTATCCTTTGCCTTGTAGAGCATATTGAAAGTGTTGAACACTCCGCCGAAAACGCCGAGGAATACCGAGATGATACCCATAAATGCAAAATACAGCCAGTTCATATTCAGGGCGAAAAATGTTTCACCGAGCATAGCCGCTACACCGAAAAATGTGAAGCCCAAAAAAATAAAAAGACAGACATAAAGTAAAATAAAGGCAACCATACCGCCTTTTGAGCGCCGTTTACCTGTTTTGCGGTCCTGAAAGTAAAACGCGTTTAATTCCAGAAACTGCTTTTTCAAAAGAGTTCTGAACATTCGTTAACCCTCCAGTTCAAGGAATACCGATTCAAGCGATGCGTCGCCGACTATATCTTCCATAGCTCCGCTTGTAATGAGCTTGCCGCTTTTGATTACGGCGACCTTGTCGCAAAGCTTTTCGGCAACCTCGAGCACGTGGGTTGAAAAGAATATCGCCGCGCCGTCACGGCACAGGTCGTGCATTATCTCTTTTAAGAGGTGGGCGGCTTTCGGGTCAAGTCCCACGAACGGCTCATCCATAATTATGAGCTTCGGGTCGTGTATGAGTGCCGAAATTATGGCAAGCTTCTGCTTCATACCGTGCGAATACGCCGAAACGGGCTGACCTAAATCGCCGGTCAGTTCAAAAATATCGCCGTATTTGCGGATTCTTTCCTGCCTTACATCGGCAGGCACGGCAAAGATATCGGCAATAAAGTTAAGGTACTGTATGCCCGTCATAAATTCGTAAATATCGGGGTTGTCGGGGATATAGGCGATTTTCTTCTTGCATTCGAGCGGCTTCTGCTTTATTGACACATCATCAATAAATATTTCGCCGCCGTCAAATTGCAGAATACCCGCAACACTTTTGAGCGTGGTGGTTTTACCTGCGCCGTTGTGGCCTATAAATCCGAATATTTCGCCCTCGTTTATGGTGAGCGAAAGGTCGTCGACCGCCTTTGTGTCACCGTAGGTTTTTGTAAGATGCTGAATGTTGAGCATAATATCACTGCCTTTCCGTATTTAATGCTCTTAAATACTGTTTGCTTTCGGGCGTTCCCGCCTTTGCGGGCATTTTGTCAGCGTAGGTGAGAGCGTCGTTTTTTATTGCGTAAATTATACTTTCAAAGCATTCGCCGAGCAGGGTGCAGCATTGCTCCTGCGAATATGTGTATGCACCCGTGGAGCACAGCATACACATAGCGTATGCTCTTATGTATGTGTTATTGAAAACCTTTTCGGTTTCAGCGTGTGTGAGCGAGTATGTTTTTTCTATGAATTCAAAATCCTTTTCAAACTGCGGGTAGCGCAGCAGGTCATATATATCGGTCATATCGTTATTGGTCTTTGTGCCTATGAATAAAAGCCAAAACAGATGCGGCTCCTCGCTTGCGAATTTCACAAACTGCATACCGCGCATTTTGAATGCGGGCACATATTCATCCGCTACCGCGAGATATTGCCCGAATATTTCATAAGCCTTTGCCTTTACATCGGCAATCAGTTCATCCATATTGCTCCAGAATGTGAAAATCGGGCTTGATGAGGTACCGAGCCGATTGCCCACCTCGCGCGCAACTATGGCATTCGCGCCGCGCGTTCGCGCAATATCCAATGCTGCATCAAGGATTTGTTCCTTTGTGAATTTCGGTTTCGGCGGCATAAAAATCTCCCCTGTGTTTTTTGCAAAACGATTGTTGTGTAACGCTTGTTTCGTAACACTTGTTATACAATATCACCGCTTGCGCGAAAAGTCAATAGCGCAGACAAAAAATTCATAATTTGCATTTGTTTGCGCCTTGTAACTATTATGTAACTTGTAATATAGCGGTAACTGTGCTAAACTACATAAAAATAATACCGTATATACGGACAATGGAGATTGATTATGGAAACACCGAAGATACTTCTTCGCAAGGCAGATGAAATCACCGCAAAGCTCGGTGAAAAATACCCGGACCTTGCCCCGTTTTTCAAAAATTGCTTTCTCAATACCATAGAAACAACCGTCACCAAGCTTGATGACGGCGGATATTTTGTTATTACCGGCGATATTCCGGCAATGTGGCTGCGCGACAGCTCCGCACAGCTCACGCCGTACATCCGTTACGCCGCAGAGGATGAAGAATTAAAAGAAATTCTGCGCAGCGTAATCGCAAGGCAGGCGGGCTTTGTGTGCCTCGATGCATACTCAAACGCATTCAACGCCGTTGCCAATTCCAAAAGCCATAAGGATGATACCGATTTCAGCCATGAGCTTATATGGGAGCGTAAGTACGAGGTCGATTCGCTCTGCGCGCCGCTTTTTCTTGCATACAATTACTACAAAGCCACGCTTGATGATTCGATTTTCACCGATGAATTTCACTCAATGATTGAAAGAATTGTTGAAGTATTCAAGGTCGAGCAAAATCACTTCGGGCTTTCAAAATACTATTTCAAACGCGAAAATTGCCCGGAGACCGATACTCTGCCTGGTGAAGACGGCAGAGGCAACGAGGTCGCATATACGGGTATGACATGGTCGGGTTTTCGCCCTTCGGATGACCGCTGCAAATACGGCTACCTTGTGCCTGCAAATATGATGGCGGTTTGCGCCTTGAAAATGGCTGCCGAAATGGCAAACGAGGGCTACGAGGATACAAAGCTCGAAAGCGAGTGCCGTTCGCTCGCTTATGATATTGACGAAGCAATAAAGGAGCACGGCGTTTACGAGCACGAAAAATTCGGTAAAATGTTCGTTTACGAAACCGACGGTAACGGTAAGATCCTACTTATGGACGATGCCAACAGTCCGAGCCTGCTCGCCGCACCGTATATAGGCTATGTTAAAAACGATGACCCCGTATATCTCAACACCCGTAAATTCATACTTTCCGCCAACAATCCGTGGTATTTTGAGGGTGCGGCGGCAAGGGGCGTAGGCAGTCCGCATACGGGCGCAAACAGAATCTGGCATATTGCGCTTACAATGCAGGCGCTCACATCGAATGACGAAGCCGAAATAAACAAATGCCTTGAAATGCTCACTTCAACCGATGCCGGTACGCGCCTTATGCACGAATCATTTGACAAAGACGATGCAACCGTCTTTTCGCGCCCGTGGTTTGCGTGGGCAAACAGCCTTTTTGCAGAGCTTATGATTCGCCTTGCCGACAAATAAGGTGACAGTATGAAGATTATTATATGTGTTGATAATTCCGACGGTATGATGTTCAATAACCGCCGTCAGAGCCGCGACAAAGCGGTGATTGCCGATATTATGAACGATATTGCCGGCGGCAGACTTGCGCTTTTTGAGTATTCGCTGCCGCTGTTCGCGGAATATGAAAATGTGTTTTGTGTAAGTGAAGCGGCAGAAGCGGGCGAGTATCCGCTTTTCGTCGAAAATCCCGAAAACATCAACGGTGTTTCTTTTGATGAGCTGACCGTTTACAGCTGGAACAGAAGTCGGATCGTAGCCATGTC
>JAZUJG010000242.1:0-7696 GCA_045642645.1 Acutalibacteraceae bacterium
CTCCTGCGGCGTAAATGTCCTTTTCTGCGCAGCCGAGGTGTCTGCCGAGCTTCAGAAGCCCGCTGCCCTTGTCAACGCCTTTTTTCAGTATCTCCACAAAATCGCCGGTAGTTTTCAGGTAATTGACTTCGGGGTGCTTTGCAATAAGCTCCTGCACGGCTTGCGAAATGCCGCCGTGCGCGGCAATCATCACTTTCGTAAACGGCAAAATCGCTTCGGCGGGATCGGATATTTGCACAAATTCAATGCCCTGCGAGGTGAAATGCTGCTCCGAAAACGGCGTAAGATTTATTGAGAACATCCGCGCCGCTTCAAACGGGTACATCTCAATGCCCGCATTGGGGAATGTATCGCGTATTTCTCGCAGTACCGGTAAACATTCCTCGCCGAGCGCATCATTGAAAATAAGCTTGTTTTCGGCGTAATCATAAGCCGCTGCGCCGTTACTTAGGAGTACGGGGGCATTTATGTATTCGGGGCTGTAAAGGTGAAAGCCGAGGTATGACCTGCCTGTGCAAACGGTGAATTTGCCGCCCTCGCTTATAAAGTAGCGTATGGCATCAATGTTTTTCTGCGGTATTTTGCCGTCGCTTGCCGTAAGTGTGGCATCAAAATCCGTTGCAAATAACACATTTTTGAATTTCATCGGTTTCGCATCAGTCGTCATCATCAAGCTTGAGTATAGCCATAAATGCCTCCTGCGGTACTTCCACCGTACCGAATGAGCGCATACGCTTTTTGCCCTCTTTCTGCTTTTCAAGCAGCTTCTTTTTACGCGTAATATCGCCGCCGTAGCACTTTGCAAGCACATCCTTGCGCATTGCCTTGACCGTTTCGCGAGCAATTACTTTGCCGCCTATGGCGATTTGCACCGGTATTTCAAACATCTGTCTCGGTATATTGTCCTTGAGTTTTTCGGCAATTTTGCGTGCTCTGCCATAAGCCTTGTCAGAGTGCACTATAAAAGAAAGCGCATCCACCGCATCGCCGTTTAAGAGGACATCGAGCTTTACAAGATTAGATCGCTTGTATTCCGAAATCTCGTAGTCGAGCGAAGCATAGCCGCGTGTGCGCGATTTAAGCGCATCAAAAAAGTCGTAGATAATTTCATTCAGCGGCAGGTCATATTTAATTTCAACTCTGTCTGCCGAAATGTAGTCCATATTCTTGAAGGTTCCGCGGCGCTCCTGGCAAAGCTCCATAACCGAGCCGACATATTCCGAGGGAGTGTAAATGTGTGCATCTGCAACCGGCTCTTCCGAAAAATCAATAGTCGCAGGGTCGGGGTAGTGCGTGGGGTTGTCAATTTCCACGGTAGTGCCGTCGGTAAGGTGGATTTTATAAATAACGCTCGGTACGGTTGTTACAAGGTCAAGGTCGTATTCGCGTTCAAGTCGCTCCTGTATTATTTCAAGGTGCAAAAGACCGAGAAAACCGCACCTGAAGCCGAAGCCGAGCGCACCCGAGGTTTCGGGCTCGTAGGAGAGTGCGGCATCGTTAAGCTGCAGCTTTTCGAGCGCTTCGTGCAGGTTTTCGTAGTCTGCGCCGTCTGCGGGGTAAATGCCGCAGAATACCATCGGCGTTGCTTTTCTGTAACCGGGCAGAGCTTCTGCCGCAGGATTGCCTGCAAGCGTGACCGTATCGCCCACACGCGCATCGCTTACGGTCTTAATGGAGCCCGTAATATAGCCGACCTCGCCGGATTTAAGGCGAGCGCCGGGAACAAGCGATGTGGCATTCATAGTGCCGGTTTCCACAACCGTAAACTCCGCACCCGTAGCCATCATACGCATGGTGTCGCCGGGCTTTATGGTGCCGTCAACAACTCTTACATAAACTATTACGCCCTTGTAATTGTCATAAACCGAGTCAAATATCAGCGCCCTCAACGGAGCATCATCGTCGCCCTCGGGCGCGGGTACGTGCTTTACTATCTGTTCAAGCACCTGCTCCACATTCTGCCCCGTTTTTGCCGATATTCTCGGAGCTTCATCGCAGGGGATGCCTATAACATCCTCAACATCGGCGGCAACACCGTCGGGGTTTGCGGAGGGGAGGTCTATTTTGTTTATTACGGGTATTATTTCAAGATTGTGGTCAAGCGCAAGGTAGGTGTTCGCAAGCGTTTGCGCTTCTATTCCCTGTGATGCGTCAACTATAAGCACCGCACCCTCGCAAGCGGCGAGTGAACGCGAAACCTCGTAGTTAAAGTCAACATGACCGGGAGTGTCAATAAGGTTGAGCACATAGTCGTTGCCGTCAGCGGCGGTGTAGTTGAGCTTGACCGCGTGCGCCTTTATGGTAATTCCTCTTTCACGCTCCAGATCCATATCGTCAAGTATCTGGTTTTCCATATCTCTGTGAGCGACGGTGTTTGTCAGCTCAAGCAATCTGTCGGCAAGTGTGGATTTGCCGTGGTCGATATGCGCGATTATTGAAAAATTGCGTATGTTTTCTTTCCTGGTAAGTGCCATGGGATATATCCTTTCACTTGTTTATAAGTTTAACAATTTCATCAAACAGTTTGGAGGCGCGTTCGTTTTCACCGCAAAGGTAAAGGTAGCCGAACAATGCTTCAAGCCCGGTCGCATATCTGTAATCGGCGCTGCTTTGATTTTTGGGAGAGTGCGCACTGTGCGCATTCCTGCCGCGTTTGAATACGGCTTCTTCATTTTCGCTCAACAGTGGCAGCATCGCCCTTGCCGCCTCTGCCTGAAATGCCGCGTTTACATACTGTATGGATTCCTTGTGCAGCTTGCCCGCAGGCTTTGAAATATCCTGAGTTAAGTATCTGCGCACCATAAGGCTGTAAACCGCATCGCCCACAAATGCAAGAGTAAGCGGTGCATACATTCTGACCTTCGCTTCCGCAAGCGGCTCATTGTCGGTCGGCAGAACGGGGGCTATGTTCAAATCATCACGGCACATAATCAAACTCCAAATCGTAAATGCTTACCGTATCGCCCTCAACTATGCCGCGGTCAATAAGCGCCTGAATAATACCGCTCGTCTGCAGTACATTCTGAAAATACTGTAAGGATTCGTAATCGTTAAGGTCGGTTTTTACAAGGATTTTCGCAAGCCATTCGGCTTCTACTATAAATACATCGCCCTCAATTCTGATTTTGAAATCACGCTTTGCGGTCTTGAAAATCTCTTTGGGGGTAATTTCCTGCCTGTCGTAAATCTTTACGGGCGGCAGCTTGCTGAGCTGAGCCGCCACCGCATTTATAAGGTCAGCCGTGCCCTCGGCAATAGGTGCGCAAATTTCGTAATAATCAAGCCCTTTTTCGCTTATAAAATCCCTGAACGCTTCGCGCTGCTCGTCTGTTGCAAGGTCAGCCTTGTTACCGGCAACTATCGTGGGGTATTTTAAAAGTTCGGGGTTGTATTTTTCGAGTTCCGCGTTTATTGCATTGTAATCCTCAAACGGATTTCTGCCCTCGCTGCCTGCAATATCCACCACGTGTACAAGCATTCTGCAGCGCTCAATATGCCTTAAAAACTCGTGACCTAAACCGATTCCCTCGCTCGCACCCTCGATTATACCGGGAATGTCAGCCATTACAAAGCTGCTTTCGGGACCCATTCTCACAACACCCGGAACGGGAATAAGCGTTGTGAAGTGGTAGTCCGCAATAATCGGCTTTGCTTCGCTCACTACCGAAATAAGTGTGGATTTGCCGACATTCGGGAAGCCTATAAGACCGACATCGGCAAGCAGCTTCAATTCAAGTGTTACCTCCCAGCTCTCACCCGGAGCGCCGTCTTTGGCAAATCGGGGTACCTGCCTTGTAGGCGTTGAAAAGTGCCTGTTGCCCCAACCGCCGTTGCCGCCCTTTGCGGCAATAAAGGTTTCGTCAATGCTCATATCAGCCATAACGAAGCCGCTTTCGTTTTCGCGTATGACCGTGCCGCGCGGTACTCTTATAATAAGGTCTTCGCCGCGCTTGCCGTTGCAGTTGCCGCCTCTGCCGTTTTCACCGCTTTTAGCCTTGTACTTTCTTTTGTAGCGGAAGTCCGAAAGTGTGGAAAGGTTATCGTCAACCTGAAAAACAATGTTGCCGCCCTTGCCGCCGTCGCCGCCGTCGGGACCGCCCGCGGCAATATATTTTTCGCGGTGGAAGGCAACAGCGCCGTTGCCGCCGTTGCCCGCGGTTATGCTTATTACTGCTTTATCTACAAACATAAATTTCATCCTTTGCGCATATTAATTGTATTATACAATACTTTTTATAAAAGATAAACACTTTTTTTATAAAAAAGTTTGAATAGGAAAATCGAATTTTTGCGCCAAAAAATACGAAGTAATGTTCGGTTTTAATGTGAAATACTGTATTTTCTTTGTTGAAAAAGTGCTTGTGAAACGAACAAAAACAGTCTGAAAAAATCGAAAAACAGCAAAAACCCCCTCAAAAGTACTTTTATATGTACCCAAAACCCGAAAAAATATGAACATTTGTGTTGACAAAGTCGAAAACGGTGCTATAATGTAGGCGTAACGAACAAATGTTTTATTTGGAGGTAAATATTATGTCAAACGAATTACTTTTAAAATCCCTTATCGAACTTGTGGCTATACTTGTATGTGTTGCAGCTGTTTATAACGAAGCAAAAATCGGCGAGTGGGAAATTAAACTCTGCCGTTTCGTAAAATGTGCGTTCAAAGCAGCAGTTATTGTCGTACGCAAACAGCGCGCTGCAAAGAACAATGTTGTTAAACTTGAGACACAAACCGAAAAGTCGGCAGATGTCAAAGAAGAAAAACGCAGCGGTGCGGTTCGTATTGCTTGACTTAATCCCGTTTGTGCGCTATCATTTAACAAATAATATTTGTGAGTTGAAGCTTTATGAACAGTGTCGTACTCGATAAATCATTTGTAAAATCCTTACTGCCTATGCGCAGGGAGGATGGCAACAAGGGTACATTCGGCAGAGTGCTTATAGTCTGCGGCAGCAAAAATATGGTTGGCTGCTGTGTGCTTGCGGCACAGGGAGCTTTAAGAAGCGGCGCAGGTCTTGTTGAGGTCGCGTTTCCCGATGTGTTATACACCGCGCTTACATCGCGCCTTACCGAAACTCTTTTTCTTCCGCTTGAAACCGATGAGCACGGCGAAATAAGCCACCTTGCTCTGCCGGCAATTCTTGAAGCGGCAGACAAAGCGGATGTTGTTGTTTGCGGCTGCGGTATCGGCACCGGCTACGGTGCGCACCTTGTTACAACCTCGCTTATTTCCGTAAGCAGAACACCGCTTATTCTCGATGCCGATTCGCTTAATTGCCTTGCGGATGCCGTCAACTTTCTCAAAAATGCCGATTGTGAGATTTTACTTACACCGCATCCCGGCGAAATGGCGCGACTGACCGATAAAACTGTGCAGGAAATTCAAGCCGAGCGCGAAAAAACCGCTTGCGATTTCTGCCGCGCTTATAATGTGAACCTTTTACTTAAAGGGCAAAATACGGTTATATGCAATTCCGAGGTATCTTCGCTTTGTGTTAATCCTACGGGCAACTCCGGCCTTGCCAAAGGCGGAGCGGGGGATTTGCTTTCCGGTATTATCGGTGGTATTGCGGCGCAGAACGGCGGCAGGCTCTTTGATGCCGCATGTGTCGGTGCATACATTCACGGCTTGGCAGCCGATTTACTGAAAGGCGGCTACACCGAATACAGTATGCTGCCGAGTGATTGCATAAGTGCATTACCTGCCGCATTTAACGAAATTCTCAATTAAAAAATCCCGAAGCAAACGCTTCGGGATTTTTTTACGGTTCTTATTTTGTAAGCAGGGCGCCTGCGGCTTCGTCAACAAATATAATCGCATCGTCGTGCTTCTGCAGTATTGAAGCGGGCACCTGCGCGGTTACGCCGCCTTCAACGGTGTTCTTAATTGCTTCTGCTTTCTTGGGGCCTGTGGCAATAAGAATAATCTTTTTCGCTTTCATTATCTGACCGATACCCATTGTGAGCGCATAGCGCGGCATCTCGGATTCGGTGAAATAAATCTTGTTCGCGTTGATTGTGCTTTCGGTAAGCGCAACCTTGAATGTGCCCTCGGTGAAATCATCGGCAGGTTCGTTAAAGCCTATGTGCGCATTGTTGCCTATGCCGAGAATCTGCACATCAACTCCGCCGGCATTATCTATCATCTCGTCAAATTCTTTGCAGGTCTTTTCAACATCTGCGCTGTTGCCGTCAATAACGTGAGTGTTTTCTTCCTTAATGTCGGTTTTGTTGAAAAGGTTTTCGTGCATGAATGTGTAGTAGCTGTTCACATCATCGCGCGGCAGGTCGCAGTACTCGTCAAGGTTGAATGTTTTAACATCCTTGAACGAAAGCTCGCCGTTTTTATACATATCAACAAGAGCGTTGTATGTGGGAATAGGGGTTGCACCCGTAGCAAGTCCGAGCACGCAGGCGGGTTTCGCCTTAATGGTGTCGGCTATGATTTTTGAAACCGCATCGGCAATCTGTGCCGCATCCTTCATAACAATAACTTTCATCTGATTGTACCTCCTTGTTGTTTTACCCTCTAATTATAACACCTTTTTCAAATAATAAAAGGTAATTTTCGCTTTTTTTCGAGAATTATTGAAAAAAACTGATTTTAATGTTATAATTACATCATGTTTTGCGATTAAGGTGATAATTTGGTCAAAAATATTGTCTTTGATATGGGCGGTGTGCTCATAGATTACGATACGCAGCGCACTCTGCGTGAGAAATTTCCGGAAGAATACCACGAAATTCTCAACGAAAAGGTGTTTAAAAGCAAAATCTGGTCAATGCTTGATGAGGGCGTTACCCGTTCCGATTATGTAATTCCCGAGGTACTGCCCGAAATTCCCGAGCCGACCCGCAAGCTTATTGCCGAAATGCTCAACGATTTTTATCCGTATATGCCGCCTGTTCCGGCTATGTATGATTTCATAAAGCATATAAAAGAATGCGGCTATCCGGTATATCTCCTTTCAAATGCTACGCCGAGGGTGTTTGACCATATTTTCGATATTCCGTCGCTTACGCTTATGGACGGTTACTTTGTTTCTGCTTTATATAAAACTCTTAAGCCGCGGCGTGAAATATACGAGCTTTTTTGCAATAAATTTTCATTTAAAGCAGACGAATGCTTTTTCATTGATGATGTTGCGGCAAATATCGAGGGCGCTAAAGCATACGGTATGAAAGGCTTTGTTTTTAAAAATTTCGACATTCCCGCACTTACCGAAGCGCTTCGCGCCGAGGGCGTAAAAATTTAACGGAGGTTTATTTGTTATGAAATCCATCAGAATTCTCAGTATTGTTATTTTGGCAGTCGCTATACTTGTTACCTGCTTTGCATCCTGCGGCAAAAAGACCAATGATGCCGAAAGTACCAAAGGTACTACCGAGGAAATAAAAACTACTGTTGTTATCACCGAAAAGGTCGAAGCGGTCACCGATGAAAACGGCGAAACCGTTACCGAAGAAGACGGCACGGTCGTTACCGAAATCGTGACCGAAAAGGAATATGTTCCCGTTGAAAAAGACGAGAAGGGCGGCAAAACCGAAAAGAGCACGACCGCCAAAGCAACTGAAAAAGCAACACAGAAAACCACATCATCTGCTGAACCCGCCAAAGAGTCGGGCAGCGGAGTGGTGCTCGCAACCAAGAGCGCAAACAACGGTTGGTATTGATTATATATGCTCGCATTC
>JAZUJG010000243.1:0-3615 GCA_045642645.1 Acutalibacteraceae bacterium
GGCTCAACTGCCTACACCAATGACGGTGAAAGCTATAAAATCAAACCCTTCCCCGTTAAACTGCTCAAAGGCTTCGGCGGCGGTGACGGTTACGCCTCCGCATTCCTTTACGGTTTATTTGAAGGCTGGGAAATTATGGACTGCCTTGAATTTGGCTCAGCCTCGGCGGCTATGCTCGTAGCAAGCCACGCCTGCTCGCAGGATATGCCCACAGTTGAACAGGTCAAAGAATTCATTAAAAAAGAGAAAGCCGAATACGGTGAAATGGTAGCACGCGGATGAAGAAAAAGAAACGCAAACTCACAAAAACCGAAGCAAGAAAAATCAGAAATGCCAAAAGATTTTTCGAACGCATACTCTCCGTGATTTGTGCACTCTTATTTATGTGCGTTTCTGCCGCGGTAGCTCTCAATGCGTTTGTTTGCGGCTATTCAAAACAGCTTCTTGTCGGTATTGATGAGCTTTCTGATATGGATTTTGACTGCATACTCGTGCTCGGCGCGGGTGTACGCGACGGAAGTCCCACCCCAATGCTCGCCGAACGCCTTGATTTCTGTATTGAGGCTTACAGCACGGGATGCGCTCCGAAATTGCTTATGAGCGGTGACCACGGGCGAGACAATTATGATGAAGTTAATGTTATGAAGGACTATGCCGTAAACGCGGGTATTTCAGCCGATGATGTCTTTATGGACCACGCCGGATTTTCCACATACGAATCAATGTACCGTGCGCGTGATGTTTTCGGCGTAAAAAAAGTGCTTATTGTTACACAGAAATACCACATTTTCAGAGCTGTTTACGATGCGCGCAGGCTCGGACTTGAGGCATACGGTCTGCCCGCGGATCTGCGCAAATACAATCCGCTGAACGAATGCCGCGAATTTCTTGCTCGCATAAAAGATTTTGTGTGGTGCACCGTAAAGCCGGAACCGACATATCTCGGCGATGTAATCGACATAAACGCAAGCGGCTCACAGACGGATGATAAAATTCAAAACGAAAATCAATAACTACGGGAAGATGATAAATTATGCTTGAAAAACTCGAATTTGACAAAAACGGTGTAAAAACCGTATGCGAAATGGGTAAATTCCACCCCGAAATGAATTTAACGATTAAGGTTTTTCGCTTTAAACAGGGCGAAAAGCGCGAATTTCTGAGTGAAGACTGCGAATCCGCTTTTCTTATACTCAGAGGCAAAGCTGTTATTTCGTGGGACGGCGAAAGCCGCAAAATGGAGCGCGAAAATCCGTTTGTAAAAACGCCGTACTGCCTGCACGTACCGAAAGGCGTTGCGGTTTCGATAACCGCCGATGAGGGCACCGAAATACTTTGCGAGCAGACCGACAACGATATTATTTTCACACCCGTTTTCTACGCTCCCGACGATATTCTTTACCAGGAGTTCGGAAAAGGTCAGTGGAACGGCGCAGGTCACAGAATCTGCTCTACCGTTTTCGATTACGAAAATGCTCCGTATTCAAATATGGTGCTCGGCGAAGTTTTCAATCAGCCCGGCAAATGGTCGAGCTACCCGCCGCACCATCATCCTCAGCCGGAAGTATATTATTATCAGTTCGATAAACCGCAGGGCTTCGGCGCCTGCTTCAACGGCGATGATGTATTCAAGAGCGTTGAAGGCTCTGCCTGCTATATTACCGACGGCAACGATCACCAGCAGGTGGTTGCCCCCGGCTATGAAATGTGCTATGTATGGATGATAAGGCACATTGACACTGACCCGTGGTACAAGACATCAAGATTTTATGCTCCCGAGCACGAATGGCTCACCAAAGAATAAATAACAAATAAATCCGCAAGGAGTGATTTATATGCCAAAAATGACAATGGGTCAAGCCCTTGTTAAATTCCTTGACAACCAGTATGTTTCGTTTGACGGCAAAGAAACAAAGTTTGTAGACGGAATTTTTACAGTATTCGGTCACGGCATTGTTTGCGGTCTCGGTCAGGCTCTGGATGAGAACAGCGGCTCTCTCAGAGTTTACCAGGGCAAAAACGAGCAAGGCATGGCTCACTGCGCCATGAGCTTTGCAAAGCAGAACAATCGCAGAAAAATCATTGCCTGCTCATCCTCAATAGGACCGGGCGCAGCGAATATGGTTACCGCGGCAGCCACTGCAACCGTAAACAATGTTCCCCTGCTGCTTTTCCCTGCCGATACATTTGCTTCGCGTCAGCCCGACCCCGTACTGCAGCAGTTTGAGCAGCCCTATTCATTAAGCGTTACCACCAACGATGCTTATAAGCCCGTTTGCAGATATTGGGACAGAGTTGTTCGCCCCGAGCAGCTTATGAGCGCTATGATAAATGCTATGCGTGTACTCACCGACACCGCAAACACCGGCGCGGTCTGCATTGCACTGCCGCAGGATGTTGAAGGCGAAACCTACGATTACCCCGACTACTTTCTTGAAAAGAAAGTACATAAAATCACAAGAATCGTTCCTGCCGAAGATGAAATAGAAGATATTGCCGCAATCATCAAAGCTGCGAAGAAACCTCTTATTATCGCAGGCGGCGGCGTAAGATATTCCGAAGCCGGTGAGGTTTTGCAGAATTTCTGCACGGCGCACAATATCCCCTTTGCAGAAACACAAAACGGCAAATCCGCAGTGCTTTCCTCGCACCCTCTCAATGTTGGCGGTGTTGGCGTTACGGGTAACCTCAGCGCAAACATTATTGCTAAAGATGCCGATGTAGTTATAGGTATCGGCACAAGATTTTCCGATTTCACAACGGCTTCCAAATCGCTTTTCAAGAGCGATGTTAAGTTTATTGCAATCAACACCGACCGTTTCGATGCCTACAAGCTCGGTGCGGTAAAGGTTGTAGCCGATGCAAAGCTTGCGATTTCCGCTTTATGCAAGGCACTCGGAGATTACAAGGCGACATACACAAACGAAGTAGTCGAAGCGAAAGCGGCATGGGCAAAAGAAATGGAACGCCTTTCCGCATACTCTTACGACGATAATTTTGAGCCGCTTATCAAAGCACGCGATGAAAAGACCATTCCCGAATTCGTTGAAAAAATCGGCGGCAAAATCACACAGACCGCAGCGCTTGCACTTATAAGAAAAGTTATTGTCGACGATGCTATCGCGGTTGCGGCAGCAGGCTCACTCCCCGGCTGTATGCAGAGAATGTGGACAACCGATTCGCTCTACACATACAATATGGAATACGGCTACAGCTGCATGGGTTATGAAATTGCCGGTGCGCTCGGCTCAAAGCTTGCAGAGCCGGACCGCGAGGTTTACGCATTTTGCGGCGACGGCAGTTACCTTATGCTGCATAGCGAGCTTGTTACTTCGATTCAGGAAAGAAAGAAAATCAACGTTCTGCTTTTCGACAACTCCGGCTTCGGCTGCATAAACAACCTGCAAATGTCCAACGGTATGGGCAACCTTGCCACAGAATTCAGAATGCGCGACGATAACGGCGAGCTTTTGGGCGACCTTGTTCCCATAGACTTTGCAATGTGTGCCGCAGGCTACGGCGTAAAAACATCCACGGCAAAGACAATGGACGAACTCCTTTTTGCTCTTGAAGCCAGCAAAAAGCAGACTGTATCGACTCTTATTGATATAAAAG
>JAZUJG010000244.1:0-13782 GCA_045642645.1 Acutalibacteraceae bacterium
TGAGCGCCTGCAGCTTTTCGGCTATGCCCGTTTGCGACGAGGCGATTTCTGCATACAAGCCCTCGGTGGCAAGGTACAGCACCGCAAACGGAGTAGTCTGCGGCACACAGATATACTTTGTATTTATATCCTTAGCCTCGGCAAGTACACGCGCTTCGAGCGCCTTGCGCGCCGCTTCAAGCCCTTCTTTATCGGCATTGTCGGCGGCGGAACACACACGCGCATAATCTTCAAGCGGGAATTTTGAATCTATTGGCAGGTAAATTTCGCCGCTGCCGTCATCGCACGGGAATTTTACGGCAAACTCCACGCGCTCGGTATTATTCTTGGGCGAATAATTTGTAACATACATACCGGGTATGGTATCGTCAAGAATGCCTTGAAGCTGCACCTCCGCCCAAGTGCCGCGCGCCTTGACATTTGAAAGCACACGGTTAAGCGATGTTACATTCGTGGTGACACCCTGCGAAAGCTCCTTCATTTCACCGAGAGATTTATAAACATTTTCGAGCTGCTCGGAAACGGTCTTGAATGAGGAATCGAGCCTTGTTGTGAGCGTGGATGTGAGCTTTTCGTCAACCGTGGCGCGCATCTGTTCAAGTTTCTTTTCGTTTGAGTCCTGCATTTTCGCGATACTCTCACCGAGCACACGCGCCTGCCTCTCGGCATTTTCGGTATTTTGCTGCTGCAGCTCCTTGAACGAAGCGTTTATTTTATCGGTAAGCTCTATTCTGTTTTTCAGATTTTCGCTCACGGTGGAATCGAGCTTTTCCTGCATTTTATCAAGGCGTGCGCCCGTTGCCGCGGAAAAATCGCCGAGATTTTTCGCCTGCTCCTCGCGGTTGCGCCTGAATTCCTCAAACACCGCATCATTTTTGCTCTGCTTTTTCAAGCCTGCAAGCATAACCGCACAAACAACGGCGGCTATGCACGCAACAATACTGAAAATAAGGCAAAGTTCAACTAATTCCATATATTATTTATCTTCCCAATCCATTGCTCTGCTGACTGCTTTGTGCCATCCCTTGAGCATTTTTTCGCGTTCGTCGGTGCTGATAGCGGGTGTAAATATGCTGTCGACCTCGCGAACGGTTTCGATTTCGTCAAAATCCTTCCAGAAGCCGACCGCAAGACCTGCCATATATGCAGAACCGAGCGCAGTGGTTTCAACAAGCTTCGGTCTGTTGACCTTGGTGGCAGTAAGGTTTGCCTGAATCTGCATCATAATGTTGCTTACGGATGCGCCGCCGTCAACACGAAGCTCGCTCAGGAGAATGCCGCTGTCCTTTTTCATTGCCTCCACAAGGTCGGTGCACTGGTACGCGATACATTCAAGCACTGCCCTTGCAAAATGTGCGCGGTTTGCGCCGCGTGTTAAACCCACTATGCAGCCGCGGGCGTACATATCCCAATACGGTGCGCCGAGGCCCGTAAATGCGGGAACAAGGTAAATACCGTTTGCATCGGGAACGCTTTCGGCAAGGAAATCGCACTCGCTCGGCTCAGAAATGAGCCTTAATTCGTCGCGCAGCCACTTGATAACGGAGCCTGCATTGAATGCGCTGCCCTCCAAATCATAAGTTACCTTGCCGTTGATGCCCCATGCTATACCCTCAATAAGATTATTTTTGGAGTGAACGCGCTTTTCGCCGGTGTTCATAAGCAGGAAACAGCCCGTGCCGTAGGTGTTTTTTGCCATACCCGCTTTGAAGCATGCCTGACCGAACAGAGCAGCCTGCTGATCGCCTATTGCGCCCGAAATGGGAATGCCCGAAAGCTCTTTAAGACCGGGAACGGTATCGGAAACATATCCGTAAACGGAGCTTGACTCTCTGACTGTGGGCAGAATGCTCATGGGAATACCGAGCTCCTTGCAAAGATGCTCATCCCAGGTAAGCTTTTCAATATCGAAAAGCATTGTTCTTGCGGCGTTGCTGTAATCGGTAACGTGCACCTGCTTGTTGGTAAGGTTCCATATAAGCCAGGTTTCGACCGTACCGAAAAGGAGCTTACCCTCGTTTGCAAGTGTTCTTGCTTCTGGCACATTGTCAAGTATCCATTTGATTTTTGTGCCGGAGAAATATGCATCTATAATAAGACCCGTGTGTTCTCTTATGTAATCGCCCAAGCCGTCCTCTTTAAGCTTTTCGCAAATGGAGGCAGTACGGCGGCACTGCCATACTATTGCGTTATAAACGGGCTTGCCGGTGTCCTTATCCCACAGAATTGTGGTTTCGCGCTGATTGGTAATACCTATTGCGGCAATTTCTTCGGGCTTTATTTTGCCGTTTTCAAGCGCGGCGGTAAGCGAATGAAGCTGTGATTCGAGAATTTCATAAGGGTCGTGCTCCACCCAGCCTGCTTTGGGGTAAATCTGTGTAAATTCAAACTGCGCCTTGGAAACGATACTGCCCTTTTTATCAAAAACTATCGTGCGTGAGCTTGTGGTGCCCTGGTCCAGAGCAAGAACATATTTTTTCATTTTATTCTCCCCTTATTTAATCAATCATCTTCAAGCGGCCATTGGAAATCGGTATATTGGGTTATTGTTCTTACGGAGTATTCAAGCCCCGTAACATTTGCGGAGATAATACTGCCGATAATTCCGCCGATACCGCCTATTTCACCGCCGATGCCTGCAAGGTTTACGCCTGCGGAGGCTATGCGGACATCGTTATCGTATGCGACCTCGTAGGAAACGACCTTGCCCGTAGGCTCGTGGAACCTTGCGGTAAGAGTGACATTGGCGTATTCCTGCACCGCGGGGGTGGTGAACTTGCCGAACAGTCTTGAAACCGTACCCTGCGAAATAACATTCATATTATTTACATTCAGCGCTCTTGAATAGCCCTCGTTTACCGCTGCCGCCTGCAGCGAAATATCATAGAGTGAAACACTTACGGTAAGCTCATCGTTGACCGCATCGTATTCCGCCTTGGCACCGCAGATATCGTCAACACCCAAAAGCGAAACATATTGCTGCCCTATCGCCTCAATCGCATAATCGTTATCGCTGCCGAGAACATACATTATGGGATCATCGGATTCGAATGAAGATGTGAGCTCGTTTTTGAGCAGCCCCTCAAAAATATCGGGGCTTTCAAAGGCGTAACCTCTGAAAACTATATCCTGCATCTTAAACTCGTCAACAATGGCATCGGTTTCAGCTATAAAGCCTGCATCCTGCTTTTTGATTTCATTGAGGTTGTAGTTGAAATACTCAAGCAGCTCCTCGGCAGTATCAAAATATCCGCCGCCGTCAAAGCCGAAGAATGCACCCGTGCGCTGGTAACGCGAAATACCGAGCGCCGCACAGAGAATGCCCTCGACATCCAAAAGGTCGATTACACCGTTGCTGTCAATATCCGCCCTTTCAAGCTGTGCCTGCGACGGCTTTTGCATTTTAGAAGCTATGCGCAGAGCAAGGCGCGCATCGGCCACCTCAAGCGTGCCGCTGTTGTTGGTATCCCCGACACAGAAGTTTTCAAGCGCCGAAGCCTGAAACGCAAATGCAAATACCGAGCACAGAAACGAGCACACAAGTATTGCGGTAATTACTTTTTTCATAAGCATTCCTCCGTTTTAATGGCGTTGTAAATATCCTTTACCGAATCAAGCACATAGGTCGGTTTAACATCAGATTTTTCAAAATCCTCGCGGGTGGTTTCGCCCGAAAGCACCAGCACCGAGTTGACACCTGCGTTTATACCGGCTTTTACATCGGTATAAATTCTGTCGCCGACCATGGCAATATTTTCATACGGCACATTCTTTTCGGCGGCGATAATATCTATCATCGCTCTGTCGGGCTTACCGAGAAATTGCGGACGGCGTTTTACGGCATTTTCGAGCATATCCGCAAGGCTGCCGCAGTCCGGAAGATACCTGCCGCCCTCTATGGGACAGACCATATCGCAGTTGGTAGCGTAGTAATCGGCACCGGCATCAAGCAAATCGCAAACTGTGCGTATTTTGTTGAAATCAAGCTCGGTATCGTAACCTATAAGTACCGTATCGGCTCCCGCGCCGTCGTGCGAAATATTCACACCGTAGCCCGCAAGCTCCTTTTTGAGCGACTGCGTACCGCAAACATATACGATTGAATCCGGTTTGTTTTTCTTAAAAAACAAACCTGCCGCCATACCGGATGTAAAAACATTTTCACGCTCGCACTCAAAGCCGAGAGACCGCATTTTTTCAACATAATCCATAGCGCTTTTCGATGAATTGTTTGTCAAAAAAATGTATTCATTCCCCCGGGATTTAACTGTTTTCAAAAACTCTGCCGCGCCGTCAATTGGGTCATAGCCGAGGTTTACGGTGCCGTCCATATCGAGCAAAAACAGCTTTATATCTTTTAAATCTGCCATAAAATCACCTGTTGTAAATTCTGTTTAATTCTTTGAGCCATGCTCTGTCTATAAGCATCAGCTGCTCTTTGGTGATTCTGTAAGACCAGTTGCCGTGCGCTACACCGGGAGTATTCAGGCGCGTGTCGCTGCCGTAGCCGAGTAAATCCTGCACGGGAAATACCGCAAGACCTGCGTTGCTTGCAATAATCGTTCTTATTATCGACCTGCAGCCGTCTTCATTCCACCTGTCGAAATCGCAGGCGCAGTACTTCATAACATCGCGCTTTGTATCGGTCGGAGTTTCCCACAGGTAGCCGAGTAAGGTGTTATTGTCGTGCGTGCCGGAATACGCCACACAGTTATTTATGTAGTTGTGCGGCTTATGGGGTGTGTCGCCGCCGAGAAAACCGAACTGGAACACGCGCATACCGGGGAAGCCGCTTTCCTCAACAAGCTCCACGACCTCTTTCGTGATATCGCCCAAATCCTCGGCAATAATGAGCTTGTCGCCGGCGACATCCTTAATGGCGTTTATAAGCTTCATACCGGGGCCCTTTACCCATTTGCCCTCGCGCGCGGTTTTCGCTTTGCCGTCGACCGCCCAGAAGCTTTCAAATGCTCTGAAATGGTCGATACGAACCCCGTCAAATAAGGTAAGCGCAAAGCTGATTCTGTCGCGCCACCAGCCGAAGCCGTCCTTTTCCATATAATCCCAATTATAAAGAGGATTGCCCCAAAGCTGCCCGTCTGCCGCAAAATAATCGGGCGGAACGCCTGCAACATCGGTAAGATGATTGTTTCCATCAATCAAAAACTGTTCTTTATCGGCATAAACATCGGAACTGTCGAACGATACATAAATCGGCATATCGCCTATAATGCCCACGCCATTTGAATTGGCGTATTCCTTAACAAGCGCCCACTGCTTAAAGAATGTGTACTGAATAAAACGCCAGCCGAAAACCTCATCGGAGGACGGCTCCGAAACCGTCCACTCGGTCCATTCCTTATTTCCGTTGGCGCTTTTCAGCGCAATAAAATCGCAGAAATCGCAAAGATATTTGTTTGCTTCGATATATTTGTTTACCTCTTTGCGTTTATCTGCATCAAGCCTCTTTGCAGCATTTACAAGGAGTTTCACGCGGTCCTCGCGCAAACGGTCAAATTCGCACGAATACGGCGCTCGCTGACGCGCGGCGTTCAGCTCATCGGGTGTTAAAACACCGTCTTTATACAAAGCTTCAAGGTCAATAAAATACGGATTGCCTGCAAATGTGGAATATGATTTATAGGGTGAATTGCATTCATCCACAAGTCCGAACGGCAGCACCTGCCAATACGAAAACCCGCAGTCCGCCAAAAAATCTATAAATTCAAATGCCGCCTTGCCGAAGCTGCCGCAGGAATACTCGCCCCAAAGTGACGAAATGTGTAAAAGCACACCGCTTTTTCTTTCCATAATACACCCGTTTCCCTGAAATTATATTTATACATATATTATTGTATCACAGTTCCTGTATAATTGCAAGCAAAGCCAAAAACTGCCGGCATTATTAGTTATTCATTTAAAAAACAGGTTGCGGCGAATTGCCGCAACCCGTTTGGTTGGTTTTATTTACCGATTAAATTATTCGGCAGGGTGCTTGAGTGCGTAGAGAGCGCCGAGTCTTCTTACTTCAAACATATCGCAGGCATCGATTACATTATCGTCTGCAAATACGTTGTTGGCAATGAAGAAGTAGTGGTGCTCGGTAGAATATGCCGACTCGCCGAAAGCAACCGACTTGGAAATGTCGTAGTCGACCGTATCAACATCGCCGTCACCGTCAACGTCGCCCATAATTATGAACGCCCACTTGCCGTATACTTCGCCGGTGTACTTGGATTTGAGTATTGCATAGGAGCCTGTGCCCACTACATCAAGACCCGAAAGCTCGTTGTGCTCAAAGCTTCTTACCTCAAGTACGGTTTCGTCATTCTCAAGCTTTTCAAGTGCATCGGCAACTGTGCTGCCGGCTTCAAGGCCCATTACATAGCTTATGCCGGAAGATACATCTTCCCTGAGTGAAAGGCCGCTGTCACCCTTAACAACAAGAATCTTGTACTCGCGTGCGCGGGTAATAACCATATCGCTTGAGATGGCGGTATCGGCAGCAATAAGGTTGCCTTCGCCGTCGAGCCAGCCTGCATAGTAGTAGATGTTGTTGCCGAGAGGCAGTTCGGGAGCGCCTGCTTCGCTGAACTTGGTGCCGGGTGTTACGCCGATAACCTTGAGCTCTTCGCCGTTTTCATCAACGAATGTAAGAACGCTGTTTCTGCCGTTGGCTTCAAGCTCTGCTCTTGCATCCTTGAGTGCCTGAGTAGCATCATCGATTATGGACTGCTCTCTTCTTACAAGGTCTCTGGAAAGGCCCTTGTCGATTTCTTCAACAGCCTTCTTGTAAGCTTCAAATGCTTCGCTGTCATAGATATTCAGCTCATTGTCAAGCTCGTCGGCAGCTTCCTTTTCTGCATTGTACTTTCTGTAGTTACCTCTGGAAATAAGGTCTTCCACAGCTTCCTCGAGCATCTTGGCTGCTGCGTCGACTTCTTCCTGAGTTGCATCGGGATTATTGTAAACAGCTTCCGCTTCTTCGATTTTCTTTGCAAGCTCTTCGGCAACATCGTCGGTGAACTTGTTAGGGTCAAGTGACTCTGCAATAGCGAGTTCTTTTTCGAGTTCGGTAAGGTCTACAAGGTCGTCGATTGCATTGAGAATATCCTTTGCGGCACCTCTTATTTCCTCGGGAGTGGCTTCGCCGTCAGCATAGACATCCTTGCCGGTGTCAACCTTATCCTGAAGGTCATTCCAGCTTCCTTCGGAGTAATCCAACTCGTCAAGCTCCTCTGCCTTGTCGATAGCATCTTTAAGGATATCCTTAATAGCTTCGTCAATAGCAGCCTTGGCATCTGCGATTTCCTGCTCGGTAGCGGAGGGATCGTCGTAAACCTCCTGAGCCTTTTCAAGAGCATCTTCAAGAGCCTGCTTGTACTCATCGTCAAGGTCATCGTAAACGTCGGTGTCCTTTATGGCGTTGCCGTCATCGATGGCATCCTTGAGCTCGCTCCTGTCGATAAGGTCTTCAATAGCTTTTTCGAGGTCTTCGATAGCCTTCTTGATTTCTTCCTCGGTAGCATCGGGATCGTTAATAACATCCTCTGCCTTCTTTATTTCTTCCTGAAGATCATCCCAACTGTCGCCGGTGTAATCTTCTTCATCAAGAGCATTGGCATCGTCGATAATGTTCTGAAGCTCATCCTTAAGAACTTCGTTGATAGCATCCTGAAGATTGTCGCGAGCCTCTTTGAGTTCTTCCTTGGTGGGTTCGGGGTCGGTCTGATTGAGGATTTCCTCTGCGGCAGCTATGGCATCGTCAAGAGCCTGCTTCTTTTCGGGGTCTACATCCTCGTAGTCGTCGCCCTTCTTAATCTCGTCGGCATCGTCAAGGAGGTTGTCGATTTCATCTTTAAGAACATCTTCGATAGCATCGTTGAGTTCGTCAAGAGCCTCCTGCAGCTCCTCGTCGGTAGCCTTGGGATCCTTATTGAGAACTTCTTCGGCTTTTTCAAGAGCTTCGTCAAGAGCTTCCTTCTTGTCGGGGTCTACATTGTCGTAAGCGGGATGCTCTTCCTTGAGGTCCTCGCCGAATTCTTTGTCGTTCTCGAGCTTTTCTTCTTTGATCTTGTCGATTATCTCCTGCAGTTCTTCAAGAGCTTCTTCGATTTCTTCCTGAGTGGCGGGAGGATCTTTTTCAAGAACTTCTTTTGCCTTCTCAATAGCTTCGTCGAGAGCATCCTTGTCTTCCTGCGGGATATCGTCATCGTCCTTTATATCGTCTGCAAGGTTTTCGCCCTCTTCGATCTTGTCTTCGAGCTCTGCAGCGCGGGTATCGGTGATGACCTGTTTAAGCTTTTCAATAGCCTCTTCTATTTCTTCCTTGGTTGCATCGGGATCGTTGTAAACCTCTTTAGCTTCGTCGATGGCATCCTGAAGTGCCTTCTTCTCGGCTTCGGTGAGGTTGTCGTAATCGTCCTCGGTCTGCATACCCTCAGCCTCGTCGATGGCATCTTTAAGGCCGGTTCTGTCGATAAGGTCTTCCATAGCTTCGAGTATTGCCTCGGTGGCGATGGAAATCTCTTTTACGGTAGCTTCGTCATCAAGGTAAACCTCATCGCCGTTTTCAACCGCTTCTTCAAGTACATCCCAGGTAGAGCCGGTGTAATCGTCCTCATTGAGTGCCTTTGCGGCATCAAGAGCAGCCTTGAGTTCTTCCTTGGTATGAACTATAAGGTCATAGTGAACATAGATGAGTTCGTTGGCGTTGCCTACGGTGCCCTCTACAACTTCCTTATCTACCGAGTAGCCGGTGATGTGCGGAGTTGTGTAGGAGTAAGGTGTGCCGTAATCGAGAGTAGTTTCAACGGAGGGAGCAGCCTCGCTGCCGTCCTCGGTGTAAACATAGAGGATATTTATTGTATGCTGTTCGATGGTGTACTTTGCATAAAGCTCGGTATCGCCTAAAACATTGTAAACAGTATCGGAATTTACAAGGGTGCTTTCATCTTTAAGGTCTTTGTACCAGCCGTTAAACTTGTAGCCGACCTTAAGTGCCGTGGGCAGAGTGCCGTATTCGCCGGCTTCTGCATCATAGCCGTAAACATCGTTGTAAAGAACCTTCTGTGTTGCGGGAGTAACGGTTGCGCCTTCGCCTGCATTGTAGGTTACGGTGTACTCGTCCTGAGTGTAGTAAACATATACTACTTCACCGTCTGCATCCATAGTGCCTGTTACGGTATCAACAGATGCGGTGTAACCGTCAATTACGGGTGAATCAACGCTGAAGCTCTCGCCGTCGCCGTAAACTACCGAGTAATCCGCCGCAGCTCTGGTGCTTGCAGAATCGTCGGTATTGTCGGGGCTGTAAAGATAAAATACTGAAAGTGTGTAGGGCTTGTAGGCATAGTGAACAGTGATTTCGGTGTCCATATCGCCTATGGTGCCGCTTACAAGCACCTCATCGGGAACAAGGTCGCCGACCTCGGGGGATATAACCTTGTATTCGCTGCCGTACCAGGTATCGGCAACATAATCGTCAGCAACGGGAGTACCCTCGCCGTCAACATAGTGAATGGTAAGAGTGTATCTGTTGGGCTCATAATCACCGAAAATCATGAGGTCGTTGCCGGGCATCTCAGCGGGGATTTCGTCCCACTCGAAGTGGTAGCCTTCCTTAGCGGCTTTGCCTGCGGCATAGCTTTCCGCCTGCGAGATAATACCTGCAAGAGAAGTGCCGGTCATAAGCTCATCCTCGATTACGGGAGTAAGAACTGCGCTCGCAACGGAAGAGTCAACAAACTTGATTGTATAAGTCTCTGCTATGGGGGTGATTTCAATGCTTACATTGCCGCTGATGGCAGCTGCATTTATAACCAGAGCGCCCGTAGCATTATCGTAGGTGTAATCGGTTCCTGCGGTGAGAGTATCTTCACCCGCTTTGACCGTAATTGTTTCGGGGAGAATGTAACCGGTTGCGGGTTTGAGAACTGCGTTGTAATCATTGCCGCATACCACGGTGCTGTCGCCTTCGATATCAACAACATCGCTGCTGATGTCAACGGTATATTTGACAGTAACATTTGCAAGTGCGGTGTACTCAACTGCGCTTACGCCTGCAACCGTCTTTGCCTTTTCGGAAGCAGTCTTGGGTGTTACTGCAATCTTAACGGGAACTACGGTGTTTTCGGTGGGAGCGAATGAGCCGGAATCGGGAGTAACAACGAGATCAACGAAATCGGCTTTCCAGGAATCCTCACCGGTGGGAAGTGCGTAGTTTACACTGTACAGGTCGGTATAATTTACGGTTTCGCCGCAGGTTACCGTCTTATCCACAGCGGTGATATCGCCCGTAAGATATTCATCTATCGTTACATTCACATAGTCTGTAATATCCTGTGCAGGAACATTCATACTAAGCTCCTGTTCGGTGCCTGCATCGCGCTTTAACTGCATCCCGGTAAGCACAGGAACATCATTACCGCCAAGGAAACCAATCTTGGGAGCAGTTGTAAGCTTAACTGTAACTTTGCCGTCCAAGGGAACTGATTTATCTGCCAACACTTTATTCGTAACATTAATTTTGAAGTTACTCAATGTGCACAATGTTCCGCCGTTGGCAGCAGTAGTCTTTTTAAGTGTAACCTGGTTGCCCATCTGCACATCATTATAAAGCACGGATGCACCTATAACCTCAAAGTATTCGGATATACTGCACTCTATGCCGATATTGTATAAATTAGAGGGTTTCTCATTATCTTTAATATCTGCGCTTATGGGTATAACTCTTGTTGCGCCGCCGTTGGCAGAGTTGTTATCATTGGGAACGCTGTAATCACCCTGTGCGAGAGTGACCTCACGCTGAACGGAAACACCGTCGGGCAATGCTACGGAGCAAGTTGTGCTGCGGAAGTTTTTACCCGCTGTACCTCTTACACCGGTATTCCAATCGCCTCTGAACTCACCTTGCTGACCGTCATACTGACTGAGGTCGCCTAAAACCGAGTTTGGCAGAGCCGAGTTGTCAACTGATTGACCGGGGAGGTTTGCATAACCGTTAAAGAGTCCGTAGCCGCAGCCACCACCGCCGCCGCCGGCAATAATCAGGTAGTCGCTGCCTCTCTGAATCGCCGAATAAGTGCCGCCAACACCTGTGAAGCCAGTAGAACCGTCGCTGCCCGCCTGTCTTCCCTGAACACCATTAGCGCCGTTTGTAAGGGTGAGAACATCGCCTTTGTTGAGGTGAATATAGGCGCTTACATAACCGCCGGTACCGCCTCTGGCACCATTCTGTGTGCCGTTGCTGCCCTTACCGCCGATACCGCCGCATGCGCCCCATGCCTGAAGGGCATACCAGCCATCAAAAGGAGCTGTATAAGTGGAGCCTTCTTCAGCGGATTTTTCGGAAAGCTGAACGGAATAATCTGTTGCTACACAATCGGCAACGGCAGCCATATCGGTGAATTCAAACGAATAGACATAATTGCCTTGTGTGTATTCAACGGTCTTTGCAACCTTACCGCCGACATCACCCATAGCTATAGTTCCCGGATCCACCATGGAAACTTCTGCCGAGCCCTCATAAACTTTTTCCGACTGAACAGGACCTACAACTGCAGGCATATTCGCCTTGGGGGTTACGGTCATTTTAAGCGTGTATACTTTTGATGTGTCAACAGTAACATCACCGCTGAGCAATGAATCCCCGTCATAAACCGAAACTTCGGAAACCGATTCAATAAAGTCAAAAATAAACTCTGAAGATAGATCTTCTCTTAATCCGTCAAGTTCATCTTTATAAAGATCTTTTGTGTTGTATGTGGTGGGTTTGTTAACAACGTATGATTTCCCATCTATTTCAAACCAATAGTCCGAAAGCGGAACGTTTGCATACTTTACGGAATCCGCTGCCGCAAGGGTTTTTGAGCCGTCAACGCTGTCGGTAAATACGATATCGTTAAATACGGGCACACCGTTACCACCTGCGAAGCCTTCTAAAGCAACAAGCAAAATGTTTATGCTGATTTTGTTGCCGCTGAAGGTAGCTTCCTCATTGAGTACATTTGCATTTGAAACGGTGAAGCCGTTTTCATCGAACGAAGCAGTACCGTTGGCAGCGCCGTTTTCATCAACGCTTGTAACATCTGCAATTTCAAAATACTTGCTGAGCGTACCTGTGAACGATACATTTTCAAGGAATGAGAAATCAAAACCGTCTTCCTCAACAACCTCTTCACCGAGGTAGGTAACGGCACTCTGACCGCCCTGCTCGGAGTAGTTGTTGCCTACGAGTCTTGCGCTCATATCATCGGTAAGGTTGGTGTTGACGCAATCTGCAACGAACGACGAACCGCCGCCGCCACCGCCGATGTAATAGGCATTAGCGCTGCCGTAGTTGGGCATAAGACCGCCCGAACCGCCTGCGAAGCCTGCGCCGCCTGCGCCGCCGCGAAGGTTGCCGTCGCCGTCGTAGCCGCCCTCTTTGTCGGGGTTATATAAACCGGTCCAGTCATTGGGCTGTGCCGATTTTGAAGAATCTATACCGAAGAATTCAAGAATAGCGCCCATAAGGTTGCGGGCAGTCTCGTTGATTTCGCCGGGAAGGTTTGTACCGCCCATGCCGACGTAATCGGTATTTTTACCGCTTGACTTACCGTCGGAGCCTGCATAGAAGGTACCGCTTACGCCCGCAGTAACTTTGCCGGAGGGAGAAGTCATGGTACCGCCGTTACCGCCGTCTGCAGTGCCGGTCTGCCTTGTGGGCAGGAGCGATCTGCGGTTGTGGATAAGCGAGTTGGATGTAGCGCCGCCGCCACCGCCGCCTGCGATCATAATATAACGGGTGGTTCTGTCTTCTTCGTTTATGGGATTCATTGTGCCGTCGGCATTAACATACTTACTTTCAAATGAATCCTTTTCGTCTGCGTGGAACAGGTACAGTGCGCTGTAACCGCCGCCGCCGCCGACCTTATAGGAGCCGGTATCGCCGTGAACGCCGCCCTCGTTGGCTGCGCTGTCGCCGGGGTCGCTCTTTGCGACCTGCTTGCCCTGACCGCCGATAGACGAATAGAGAATATCGCCTTCATTGAGGTAAACATAACCGTAAACATAGCCTGCGTCGCCGCCGTTGCCGCCCTGAGAGCCGCTGCCGCTGGTGCTTTCGCCCTCTGCACCTGCGCCGCCCCACAGTTCTACAAGGTAATAGCCTGACTGCTTGGCTGTGAAATAGTTGTTTTCAACCTTGCTGCGAACCACACTTTCAAACATTGTGTTTGAATTCGCCGTAGCTGTGAGATTAAGGTTAAATAATCCCTCGCCCGCATAGGTAAGCTTCTGTGTCCACTTAAGAGCGGTACCCTTAAGCTCAACAGAGCCGCTGTCGCTTGCGCTGACCTCATAGCCGTCTTCCGCCGTTGCGACTACAACGAACGGTATGCTTGTAACAACAAGCAGCAATGAAAGCAGCACCGACAAAACTTTGCGCGATTTTTTCATTGTCATTCTTCCTTTCGACTTAAATAATTCGTATCGGGGTATCGCTTCCCCGTCTGCCGGTAAAATACGCCTGCGCCCCATTTGCCGCGGTGCGCACAGATGTCGACTGACCTCGTAATTGCGTTTTGGCTAAAATAACCAAATCAAATTTGACCATTTTAAACGAAATAAGCGTAAAATTTGCAAATTCCGCGCAAAACGCAAGTAAACATCTGTTTTTCCGTACACTTACCAACGTAAATATACATTTTTCATTGTACGCTCCAGTTACGGTAATGCCAACCTTTAATCACATTTTCGGCATTTTGCCCAATCCTCTCAAAAAAAAAAAAAAAACAATGG
>JAZUJG010000245.1:0-2982 GCA_045642645.1 Acutalibacteraceae bacterium
TTGAGTTCGTATTTAACCTCAACTTTCTCGGCACGCTGCTCACCACGCAGTGCTTTGCGGGCGATATGGTAGGCAAGAAAAACGCGTGCATCATCAATGTTTCTTCGATGAATTCATACAAGCCCCTCACGAGAATCCCGGCATACTCCGCGGCTAAGGCGGCGGTTTCAAACTTCACACAGTTTATGGCGGTGCATTTTTCCGAGGTCGGTATTAGAGTAAACGCTATTGCGCCCGGCTTCTTCTCAACCAACCAGAACAAAGCTCTGCTTTACAATGAGGACGGCTCACTCACCGCAAGAAGCGAGAAAATTCTCGGTCATACACCTCTCGGCAGATTCGGCGTACCGGAAGATATTACAGGCACTCTCCTTTTCCTCTCCGACGAGACATATTCAAAGTTCGTAACGGGTGTCATTATTCCCGTTGACGGCGGTTTCTCGGCTTATTCGGGCGTTTAAGGGGAATGGCAAGCACAACTAAAGCGCCGTTTGCAGACCGCTACTCGCTTATGACGGAAACGCCGGTTTCTAGGCTGATACTGAAGCTCGGTTTTCCCACAACGGTGAGTATGCTTGTTACGAATATTTACAATATGGCTGACACCTACTTTGTCAGCACACTCGGTACAAGCGCAAGCGGTGCGGTCGGCATAGTGTTCGGCTTAATGGCGATTTTGCAGGCTTTCGGATTTATGTACGGTCACGGCGCGGGCAGCATAATTTCCAGAAAGCTCGGCGCAAAGGATGAAGAAACGGCTTCAAGGATAGCCTCGACCTCGTTTTTCTGCGCGATCGCCACGGGTGCGCTCATCGGCGCATTCGGGTTGATTTTCACAAATCCCCTGCTCAGACTTTTAGGCAGCACCGATACCATACTGCCGTATGCGCGCAGCTACGGCGTGTGGATACTCATTGCCGCACCGCTTATGACGAGCAGCTTTGTTATGAATAACATTCTGCGCTATGAGGGCAGAGCGTCGTTCGCAATGGTCGGGCTCACAACAGGCGGTATTCTCAACATATTCGGCGACTGGCTGCTCATAACGAAATTCAATATGGGCGTTGCGGGTGCGGGCATTTCCACCGCGGTTTCGCAGACGGTAAGCTTCCTGATTCTTTTAAGTATGTTTTTACGCAGAAAGACGCAGAGCCGCCTTTCAATAAAATATATTTCAAAAAGCTTCAAGGATTATACTAACATTATTTCAACAGGCTTCCCGAGCCTTACAAGGCAGGGGCTTTCAAGCATTTCCACAATGCTCCTGAACGGCTGTGCAGGCGCTTACGGCGATGCGGCAATAGCGGGTATGACGATAGTGGGCAGAATATGCTTCTTCATATTCGCGGTAGGTCTCGGCATCGGTCAGGGCTTTCAGCCCGTAAGTGCATTCAACTACGGTGCAAAGAAATATTCGCGCGTTAAAAAGGGGTATTTCTTCACACTCTTTATGGGCGAAGCACTGCTCGGCGCACTTGCGGTAGTGGGATTTTTCATAGGCGACCCCATAATTACGGTTTTCAGGGATGACCCCGAGGTTCTTAAAGTTGCCTCGCTCGCACTGAAAGCGCAGCTTATTGCTCTGTTCTTTCAGCCGTTATGTATATGCTCGAATATGCTCTTTCAGAGCATCGGCAAGAATGCGCAGGCATCTGTGCTTTCGGCTATGCGCAGCGGTGTAACATTTATACCGATACTGCTCATACTCAACAAAACGCTCGGCATTCTCGGCGTGCAGCTCGCACAACCCGCTGCCGATGTGGTGACATTTTTCATAACAATACCGTTTATCGTGATATTCTTTAAGAATTACCCGAAAGACGGAGAGTAGTTTTCAGTTTTCGGTTTTCAGTTTTCAGACTGCAGAAGGGGCTGTGACGAAACTTTTTCATTTCGTCACAGCCCCTTTTTGCATTTTATGGTGTTTTCATCTGTCAATCGCAGAGCGATTGACCCGGGAGGCACGGGGTGCCTCCCGTACAATTTTCTCCGAATTTTCGCAATAAAATACGGTAAAGCACAAATATAAACCTCAAAGAAACAACGCGGTTCATACGAACCGCGCTGTTTCTTGAAAATTCTGAAAACTGAAAACTGAAACCCGAAAACTCATTATTTCTTCTTCATCTTCTTAAAGTACATAATTGCGGCGGCAAGCGGGAAAAGTGCTGCGACTGCCACACCTGCCTTCAAGCCGAAGCGTTCGGCGGTAAGTCCGATTTTTGCGGCAAGGCTCACACCGCCTTTGCTTGCTATTACGCCGTCGGCAATTACGCCTATCATCTGCGGACAGAGCGATGCGCCTATATCGCCGCCCGATGCCATAAGAGCATAAAGCGCAACGCCCGCATCGGGTATTTCCTCCTCCATGGCTATGAGCGTACCGGGCCAGAGCATTGAAGCGAAAAGCCCCGTCAGAGCGCAAGCCGCAAGACCAACAACCGCATTATTGAATATGACTGTTACAACATAGCACACACACGCGCCTGCGGCACACATAAACAGTGTGCGGCGCACATTTTTGCCGCACTTGGCATAGAGAGTTCTGCCCGTACCCAGAAGCACGCCGAAAAGCGCAACGCCGAGCAGGTCGCCCGTGGTTTTATTTATGCCGAATGCGGTTTCGAGGTAGCTTGAGCACCACTGTGCCATTCCGCACTCGGTCGCACCGCCGAGGAATATGCCGACAACATAGAAAATGACCGTCTTGTTTCTGAAAAGCCCTGCCGCATCGGATGCGCGTTCGGGCGTGGAAAGCGGCGGTATCGGTGAAAGGTTGAGAAGCACCGCCGCCGAAAGCGGTGCAAAAGCAAGTATTACCGCAAGTATCTGCCAGCGTTCAATACCGAACACCCTCAAAAATGCAGTGGAAACCGCCACAACTACGGGAACTGCCCACGCATAGCAGGAATGCAGCATACTCATCATTTTGCCCGAATCGGGTGACGGAATAGCCGCAACCGTGGGGCTTATGAGCACCTC
>JAZUJG010000246.1:0-2464 GCA_045642645.1 Acutalibacteraceae bacterium
GGACCGCATCTGCCGGTAATTATATCTTTGTACGAAAACCAGGAAAGATACGCAGCGCCGTAAGTATTTAACATGCCTTCCCAGCCGCTTGCAAGTTCATTATAGTATGCTTTACCGTTAAGATTGTAAAATGCATCGCTCGAAATAGTGGGGGCATCGCCCTTAAATGTGATTTTACCAAGATTTGAGCAGCTTCCGAATGCACGGCTGCCAATGCTTTTCACACTTGATGGAAGGGTAATTTCCGTGATGCCGCCGCACTCGGCAAAAGCCGAATCCTTTATGTCAACAACAGAGTTTCCGATAGTGACTTTGGTGAGTTTGGAAAGTCCCACAAAGGTTCTTATGCCTACAGAGCTTACACCGGTGATATATACAGATGTAATTTGGTCACGGTACTCATACCAGGGTGTGTATGTCATGTAAAAGTCGGTCATCTCTCCCTGACCGGAAATTACAAGTCCGCCGTCCCACATAATATACCAGGTGTTGTCTGATCCGTCTGTACCCATTGCAATGAATTCAGCATCAAATTCATTTTCTTCATCGGTTTCGGGCTGTTCGGGAAGAAGATCCTCTTCCGCAAGTTCTTCATCTCCGGGGAGTTCTTCGTCAGCTGCGGTTTCGTCCTCTGCGGGGATAAGTTCCTCCTCATCCTCTTCGGGGAGTTCTTCGTCCTGCGCGGGTTCTTCTGCGGGAAGGGTCTCTTCCTCTTCCTCACCAAAGAACACTTCAACGATTTCTTCCTCTGCCTCATCCGCAAAAACCGCTGCGGGCAGCATTGTGAAGAGCATCATCGCGCAAAGGAGCATTGCTATTATTCTCTTGCTTTTCATTTTGTTCCTCCTTTTTATCAGCGAATATCCTTATCAAGGTTTTGCTGAGTATATTTTAGAGTAAAAAAACGGTTCGCACATCTGCCGATCGGCAGATATTGGTAATATTTTTTCGTATTTTTTGCCGGTCCCGGCACTGCAGGCAAAACCCGGCATGACTTTGCCTGCAGGCAAAAACCCGCACGGCTTTTCGCCGTGCGGGTTTGCATAGTTTATATAAAATTATCTCTTCACTTGCCCGCAACTTCGCAGAGCATATCTGGGTAGTCCGACATTATGCAGTCGGTATTTGCCTTGATAAGTGCCTGTGCGGTTTCTGCATCGTTAATGGTCCAGTACTGGGTGCAGATGCCGTATTCGTGGGCGCGGTTGATAAAGCCGGGGCTGTCAAGCCTTACAACCCAGGTCATGCCGGTGGGAATCTGCAGCGCGGTATAGCCGTAGTAGCCCGCGGGGCGCTTTATGCCAAACAAAAAGTCAAGCCAGAAGCCCGCAACCTCGGCAATGCTTGCAGAGCGCATCATATCGGGATAGTTGGCTGTCATATACTCGGTAACCTCGCCGTGGAAGGTGCCTACAATAACATTCTGCAAAAGTCCTCTTTCCTCAAGGGCGGCGTGCAGCAGGTCGGCAGCCTTAAAGCCAAGCTCACCGCTGTTTTTAATCTCGATTATGTAATAAAACTCTTTTACACTCTGCAGATAGTCCAGCAGGCAGCCAAGCTCGGTCACACGCAGGTCGTCGGGAACATCCTCACCGGTAAGCTCCGCATAGGGCATGCTGCCGTCGTCGGCAACAAACTTTGCACCGAAGTTGAGCTTTTTCAGTTCTTCAAGGGTGTACTGCTCGGGTCTTGCGCCGCTCACGCCGAAAACGCTTTCGCTGTCGGGGGTGCGGTCAAGGCTGGCATCGTGCAGGAGAACAAGCTGCTCATCTGCGGTGATGTGCAGGTCAAACTCAAAAACATCGATGCTTATTTTATCGCTGCCGATGCAGCTTTCAAAGGCTCTTAGAGTGTTTTCCGGGAAAACGCCCGCTCCCGAGCGGTGTGCGGAAATCATAACATCGCCCTTTTCGGTGATGAAGGGCAGGGCTGTGTTTGCCTCTTTTACAGCGGCAAAGCTGCCGTGGTAGT
This sequence comes from Acutalibacteraceae bacterium, assembly GCA_045642645.1. Taxonomy (GTDB): domain Bacteria; phylum Bacillota; class Clostridia; order Oscillospirales; family Acutalibacteraceae; genus DTU089. The sequence continues at coordinate 1,972 of JAZUJG010000246.1, forward strand.
GGGCATACACCACAAAAATGCCCGCCAGCAGCAAAAGCGCCGCAAGTGAGATTGCAATAATTTTTATTACTTTAAGAAAGGTTTTCATTATCTGCGCCATCCTGTTCCGCCGCAGCTGAAACAGGGTTTGCCGTCTGCAATTCCCGTGCCGTCACAGCGTCCGCACTGTGAGGTGGTGCCGCCGTTGGTTTTATCAAGCATAAATTCGTCAAGGTCAAAATCCCATTCGGGAGCAACTTCAAACTCCATGCCGCTGCTGACTTTCATTTTTTCTTTGCTGTCCATCGGTTTTCCTCCGGTTCGATTTTTACCCGATGATAATATCACAACATCCCGCCCCCGTCAAAGACAGCTTTTGGATAAATAGCATATATCATTGATAATAGAATTATTGATTATTTCATATTTACTAATGAAATTGTATTATATATACTATTTACATACAGCATTTGAAAGGCGGTAAAAATAATGGATAAAAATAAATTATTAATTG
>JAZUJG010000247.1:0-3780 GCA_045642645.1 Acutalibacteraceae bacterium
CATTCAATACAATTGCGCGCCATCAGTCAAAGATTGTACGCACACGCATTTCCTCAAATAAATCGCCGTGGCTTTCGCTTATGAATGTAGGTGATATAGTCAATGTACCCATTTCACACGGCGAGGGCAGATTCTATGCCGATGAAGCACTTATCAAGGAACTTGCCGCCAATGGTCAGATAGCAACACAGTATGTTGATTTCGACGGTAATGCAACAAACGACATCAACTTCAACCCCAACGGCTCTATGTACGCTATTGAAGGCATTACTTCCCCCAATGGCAGAGTATTCGGCAAAATGGGGCATAGTGAAAGAATCGGTGCAGGTCTTTACAAAAATGTATCGGGCGAGTATAATATAAGAATGTTTGAAGCAGCTGTTAAGTATTTCAAATAATCGGAGGAATTGTAATGGATTATAAGTCAGATATTGAAATAGCCCAGGAATGTCAAATGCGCCCGATAGGCGAAATTGCGGAAATTGCTCATGTTGATGAAAAATATATTGAGCAGTACGGCAGATATAAGGCGAAAATCGACCTTTCGCTTATCTCGGATTCCGATAAACCCAACGGCAAGCTTATTCTTGTTACCGCTATAACTCCCACACCGGCAGGTGAGGGCAAAACCACCACAACAATCGGTCTTGCCGACGGTCTTAAAAGACTCGGTAAGGATGTTACCGTTGCACTTCGTGAGCCGTCACTCGGTCCGGTTTTCGGCGTTAAAGGCGGAGCAGCAGGCGGCGGATATGCTCAGGTCGTACCCATGGAGGATATCAATGTTCACTTTACCGGCGATTTTCACGCTATCGGTGCGGCTAACAATCTGCTTGCCGCTATGCTTGATAACCACATTCAGCAGGGGAATGCACTGAATATTGACCCGCGTAAAATTACGTGGAAACGCTGCGTGGATATGAATGACCGTCAGCTTCGTTTTGTTGTAGACGGCTTGGGCGGTAAGGTCAACGGTATGCCGCGTGAAGACGGCTTCGACATTACCGTCGCAAGCGAGATTATGGCTGTTTTCTGCCTCGCAAGCTCCATTACCGACCTTAAAGAGCGCCTTTCGAGAATTATTGTCGGCTACACTTACGATGATAAACCCGTTACAGCAGGCGACCTTAAAGCAGTCGGCGCTATGACCGCATTGCTTAAAGATGCCATTAAGCCCAACCTTGTGCAGACTCTTGAAGGGACACCCGCATTCGTTCACGGCGGCCCGTTTGCAAATATAGCTCACGGCTGCAACTCGGTAATGGCTACGAAAATGGCGCTTAAAATGGGCGATTACACCGTAACCGAGGCTGGCTTCGGTGCCGATCTCGGTGCTGAAAAATTCCTCGATATCAAGTGCCGTATGGCAGGTCTGACCCCCGATGCGGTCGTAGTTGTTGCAACTGTTCGCGCACTCAAGATGCACGGCGGTCTTGATAAAAAGCAGCTCGGCACAGAGGACCTCGAAGCACTCGGTAAAGGTATACCGAATCTGCTGCGCCATGTTTCCAACATAAAGAATGTTTATAAGCTTCCGTGTGTTGTTGCGGTAAACCGTTTCCCGACCGATACCGATGCCGAAATCGACTTCATAATCAAAAAATGTCGTGAGCTCGGCGTTAATACCGTGCTTTCAACCGTGTGGGCTGAGGGCGGCAAAGGCGGCGAGGAACTTGCGAAAGAGGTCGTTCGCCTTTGTGAAGAAGAAAAAGGCGATTTCACATTCTCTTATGAACTTGACGGAACTATTGAGGATAAAATCGAAGCCGTTGTTAAGAAGATTTACGGCGGCAGCGGTATAACCGTTCTGCCTGCTGCCAAAAAGCAGATCGAAACACTTACCGCGCTCGGTTATGATAAAGTTCCCGTTTGTATTGCAAAAACACAGTACAGCTTTTCGGATGATCCCACAAAGCTCGGCGCACCCGAAAACTTTACGGTTACAGTAAAGAATGTAAAGGTTTCGGCAGGTGCGGGCTTCGTCGTGGTGCTTACCGGCGATATTATGACAATGCCCGGGCTTCCGAAAGTTCCGGCAGCCGAGAAAATAGATGTTGACGAATCGGGTAAAATAAGCGGGTTGTTCTGATGATTTGAATATTTAAAAGGGGACTGTCGCAATTAAGCGGCAGTCCCAGATTTTTTATTTATCAATGACATTCGGGGCAAGTGCAGTGACAAGTACCGGAAGCATCAATGTAATAGAAATAACCTTTTGTTCCGTCTTCATCAAACGGACAACGCGGCATTTCCCGGTTTGCAAAGAGCGTGTAAACGGGAGTTATCCACATACTGCATTTTTTGAGGTAATAACCGTCATTACAACCGTGCTTGTAATCATATTCCGAGCAGCGATAACTCGGATTGTTTTTTGCCGGCAAATTACTGCTCTGAACTTTTGATAAAATATTATTTAATGTCAGTTCATCGGGTGCCTGATATTTAGCCTCGATAGCAGCTCTTTCCTCATCGGTTTTTGCTTTAGATAGTTCATCAACTTTATTATTATATGCCTTCATATAATTTGCCAGATAATTGTCCCGAACTTCGGAATAACGGTAGCCGCCGCGAATATCGCCAACCGTGGCAAACTCCAAACGGATAAATGCCGTATAGCTTTCTATTGCCGTTGCGCTGCTTTCTTCAAGCTCAAACCCCGATTCTGTCATTTTAGACAAATCATTGCCGTCGGCATCTTTATAAACAAGGTGAGATTGGTCAATATGGTTTGCCGAAGTAAGATATTTTTTGTTCGTTACTTTAATACCGCAGTTATTACAATTTCCGTCACCGTTGGTGTCTTTGTGCATAACTGCATCGCAAACATCACATACACAATTATTATCGCTATCAATGTGGTTTTCGTAATGAAACATTACATTACCGTTCCAGTCATCTACTCGATCTTTAATTACATTACCATCCTTATCCTTTACATTTTCGTAGACTTTATGTTGCCCTTCGGAAAACGTGCATAAAACAGATATATAACCCTGCTTTGCACCGTTATCGGTCATTCCTGCCATAACATTACGAACTGTTGTTGTAACCATTTGACGGTTGAGTTGACATTCCTGCACTCTCTGCTTTTTTACGCTTAACGAGAATATGGGAACCGCAACAGCCGTGAGAATACCCAGAACGATTACGCAAGTCATAATCTCAGTCAGTGTAAAGCCTTTTTTATTATGTAAATTCTTATACAGCATCGCAAACATATTTTACCTCCGTTATTCAGCATTGTACTCGCGCATTACCGCATCACACGGTAAGAAAAAAATTGCTTCGGTCATTTCACCGAGACCGTTTGTTCTGACTGTAACACCGCCGCGCATTTCGCCCTCATCCTGAGCACTGCGTATTTCGGCAATATTCGCCGGGATGACAATATCTTCATCGGTAAGAAAATTTTTGACGATATATTCATCAAAGCCGCCTTCGGTGTTTTTGATTACACCAACTGCAAAATAATCATCTTCTACAGCGGGCTTGATTTCGGTGAATTGTGAATATAATGTGTTTTTGCTGCAATAATAATCTTCAAGCGAAACGGCTGAAAACAATGCAATTAAAATAACGACTGAAAATATTGAAACGGCAATAATGAATTTTTTGGATAATTTTAATTTATTGAGCATTCAATCACCTTGTGTGAATTTTTATTATATATACAGATTATATACATATTCTACTATCGTACGATAGTAAAGTCAACACTTTTTTGTTTACAGTAGTATAAAAAATATGAGGTGATTGGTTTTGTACTGCTATCCGAGATTA
>JAZUJG010000248.1:0-7910 GCA_045642645.1 Acutalibacteraceae bacterium
GTTGGTATCGTACTTGCCGCCTGCATACAGGTCGCAGAAAACAAGCTCCCAGTTATAACACTTTTCTTTATTGTTGTAATCAACCGGGATACCTCTGCCGTAGTCCTGTACCTCAACGGATTTATCGAGAAAACGGGTGACTACTATTTTATTGCCGAAGCCCTCGCGTGCCTCGTCTATTGAATTGGAAATAATCTCAAAAACGGAATGCTCGCAGCCCTCAATACCGTCGGAGCCGAATATGACCGCAGGCTTTTTGCGCACACGGTCGGCACCCTCGAGTTTTTTGATACTGTCGTTACCGTATTCTTTTGGTGACTGTGTTTTTTCTTTCGCCATTTTATTAACTGCCTTTCGTAGTTTAAAACACCACTTTTGGGTATACCAATTATAATATTATACAATATATTGGGATTTAGTCAAGTTTTTATTTGAAACAAACGCAGAAAAACGCCTCAAAATCAAAGGCTTACCGCACAAAAGCGATAAGCCTTGCAAGCTAAAACAAGAATTTTTTGCATTGCGGGTCCCGGAACATCGAAAACACATCGCCGTTTTCACCGACTATAAGGTGATCGGCAAGCGAGAAGCCGAGACTGCGCAGCATCACGGCAACAGCGCGTGAAGCATCAATATCTGCAGCGGAGGGTGAAGCATCGGTAGTGGGGTGATTGTGAACAAGGACATTGTATTGGCAGTTATTCTGCACAACGATGCGGGCGATTTTGGTTTTATCGACCGTAGCAGCGGTTTCACCGCCCTCGCTGAGTACGGATATACGCTTTAAGCGTTTAGCGGAATCGAAACACAGCAGGTATACGATTTCCGTCGTTTCGTTTACATAAAGCGATTTGGCAAAAGCCGCCATCTCCTCGTAAGATGTAAACCTCTTCTTGCCGGCATACTGCTCCCTTGCGGCGCGCGAGCCCAATTCGCCGATACATGAAATCAGCAGAGCGGTATTTTTACCCACTCCGTCAACATTCAAAAGCTCGTTAAGCTCTGCACCGAGCACTCCCGAAATACTGCCGAATTCATTGAGCAGACGGTGTGCGAGCTCATTGGTATCTTCACGCGGAATTGAATAAAACAGCAGCAGCTCGAGGATTTTGTGGTCCTCAAGCTGTTGAAAGCCGTGTTCCGCTACGCCGTTTTTAACGCGTTCGCGGTGACCGGCGTGTATATTTTTACTGCTGCTTTTTTCGCTCATAAATTAAAGATTGACTGCCTTTTTGAGAACTTCAGCCATATCGGTCTTTTCCCATGCGACATCGAGGTCTTCCCTGCCCATGTGACCGTAGGCGGCAACTGCTCTGTACTGCGGTTTTCTTAAATCAAGCTTTTCGATAATTGCGGCAGGTCTTAAATCGAAATACTTTTTAATAAGCATTTCGATTTCCGCATCTGCAATTTTGCCTGTACCGAAAGTATCTATTCTGACAGAAAGCGGATGTGCTACTCCGATTGCATACGCAAGCTGCAGCTCACACTTTTCGGCAAGGCCTGCGGCTACAACATTCTTTGCAACATACCTTGCGGCATAGGCGGCACTTCTGTCAACCTTGGTGGGATCTTTGCCGGAGAATGCACCGCCGCCGTGGCGTGAATAGCCGCCGTATGTATCGACAATAATCTTTCTGCCGGTAAGTCCGCTGTCGCCCACGGGACCGCCGATAACGAAATTGCCGGTGGGATTCACATAGAACTTAGTATCGGCGTCAAGATACTTTTCGGGTATAACGGGTTTGATGACATACTCAATAATCTCCTTGCGGAGTTTTTCGATATCAATTGGGTCGTGCTGTGACGAAACAACAACAGCCTCAACTCTTACGGGCTTGTCATTATCGTCATATTCAATGGTAACCTGACTCTTGCCGTCGGGACGAAGATATGAAAGCGTGCCGTTCTTTCTTACCTCGGTAAGCTTTTTGGCAAGCTGGTGTGCAAGTGAAATCGGCAGAGGCATAAGCTCGGGGGTATCGTTGCAGGCAAAGCCGAACATCATACCCTGGTCGCCTGCGCCGTGGAGGTTGTAAGGGTCCTCCTCGCCGTCTTTGAGTTCGAGGGATTTATCAACGCCCATGGAAATGTCGGCGGACTGCTTATCTATATTGGTAAGGATTGCGCAGGAATTGCCGTCGAAGCCGTAAGCGGCATTATTGAAGCCGATATCGTTTATAACTCCCCTTGCGATAGCGGGGATATCTACCTGTGCGGTGGTGGAAATTTCGCCCATAAGCACAACCATACCCGTAGTGCAGGTGGTTTCGCACGCTACGCGGGCAAACTTGTCCTGCTCGAGCATAGCATCGAGCACAGCATCGGAAATCTGGTCACAGATTTTGTCGGGATGGCCTTCGGTTACAGACTCCGAAGTAAAATATCTTTTAGCCATTATAAAATCCTCCGTAACGGAAATATAAATTCATATTAAACGCTAACTTTAGTAATATATACCATTACACGAAAAATGTCAAGTTTTGCGAAAAGCAAATAACAACACCATAATAACTTAAATATGTTAAAAAAACTTTAAACAGCAAAAATCGGGATGTAAAAAGCGTGTTTTAGCTCGGCGCTTTTTACATCCCATTACATTCAGTCATTTAAGCCCATGCTTACCGACAGGGCATTGTCAATTCTGTTCATATCGCTGTCCTGCAAATTACCCATACGCTCGCGAAGGCGCTGCTTGTCGAGCGTACGTATCTGCTCAAGAAGCACTACTGAATCCTTTGAAAGACCGCAGGAATCAGCGTTTACGCTTATATGTGTGGGGAGCTTTGTTTTAAAGCGCTGACTTGTGATAGCAGCGGCAATTACCGTGGGGCTGTAACGGTTGCCGACATCGTTCTGCACAATAAGCACAGGTCTTACGCCGCCCTGCTCGGAGCCGACCACGGGACTGAGGTCGGCATAGAATATATCCCCTCTTTTAATATTCAAAAAATATCACTCTCCGATATCAACTCTTTTGACATCTATATTTTTCACAAGTTGTGAGAGTTTAAACACATTTGAACATAATTTTTTGCAGCCCCGATTTTATTATATACGCAAAGCCGTACAAGTGTGAAAAAAACGCTCCCCCGCCGAAGCGGAGAAGCGATTACCCGATAATGTTAAAACTGATAAATGTATTCTGTGCGGATGCCCTTGCTCTTGGCGACATCGTCTGCAGCAGAGCCCTCCATACATTTTACAACGAAATTGGCCTTGTTGCTTTCGAACTGATTGGGGAAGGTCGGCAGAGCAGTATAGTCGAATGATGTCACCGAGGGAGGAACCACAAGCTCCTTCATATTGTTGCAGCCGTTGAAGCAATAGCTGCCGACAAACTCAGTGCCGGTTTTGATTTCGAATTTTTCGAGTGCAAGGCAATCGCCGAAAGCGTAGGTTTCGATGCGCTTTGTGCAGGGAAGGTTGATAGTGGTGAGATTGGAACAACCTCTGAATGCATAGGAGCCGACACTTTCAAGGTCATAAGAACTGAGGAAAACAACGCTTTTAAGTTCTTTGCAATCCCTGAATGCATTTTCGCCGATTTTTGTGATATTATCTTTAATGCAAACGGTGGTTATGGGCTTGCCGGCAAAGCATTTGTCGCCGATTTCGGTAACTTTATTGCCCATAACGGTTACGGGGATATAGAGGGTTTTGTCATAATCCTTGCCGATGTACTCATTAAGAGTAACGGTTTTGGTTGAGGGGTCGATGGTATATTTGTAATCCACTACCTCCGGCTCGGTGGTGGGAGGCTCGGTGGTGGGCTGCTGTGAGGGGGCTATCACCGAGGTTTCGACATAAACATAAACAAGCGATGTAAGCGGTGTGCCGGTGGTAAGAGTGGTATCGCTCGTTGAGGTGGAGGAAGTATCGGTAGCGGTTGCAAGGTCGCTTGCGAATTTGTCAAAATTCACCCAGGAATCTGTGTTCTTGACCTCGCTTGTATTGACGGGGGTTTGAATAACATACTTACTCGTGCCGAGTGTTTCTTTATTGGGCGAGGTACTGCCGAAAATATCCAAACCGCCGTTCTGCTTCATAAGACCGACGGCGAGTATAACCGCGGCAACAAGTATAACCACGGCAAGCACAATTATAAGCTTATTGGATTTAGTTTTCTTCATCGAAATACCTCACATAACTGCCGATAACGCGGCAAGGATACAATTTACAGACATTGTAACATAAAGAAATTAAAAAGTACATAGTATTTTTTAACTAATCTGTGAACTTTTTATTTCTCGTACATTTCCAAAGCACAGTTTACAAACGCTTTTGTTGCGCGGCTCGGATACCTGCGCTTTTTATAAGCAATGGCAAGCTTACGGTGCGTATTGCTGCCCGAAATCTTATAAAACACGCATTTGCCGTGACCGCTGACGGACGAAACGAGATTGTCGGTAACTATGGTTATACCGAGCCCTGCCTTGCACATATTGTAAGCGGTAAGAAGCTGATCGGGGTAAATCTTTACATTTGGTGTAAACCCTGCACTGTCGCAAAGTGTCATGGTACGGGTGAACATATCGTTTCCGCGCTTTAAAACGAGGAAGGGTTCTGCGGCGAATTTCTTTAAATCGACCGTAGGACAATCGTCGCGCATATATTTACCCGAAACGATATCTTCATCGCTCAATGCGCAGGATTTGAACTTACCGTTTATTTCATACTCTGCGGGTACTGCGAGCATCAGCGTTTCATCGGCAAGCGGGAAAGATACGAAAAGCGCGGGGTCAAAATCGTGCGCGACGAGGATATCGACCTTTTCATCCAAAAGCTGATTTTTGAGGTCATGGGTATTCGATTCAACGGTTTCCACCCTGATACCACCGTATTTTTTCATAAAATTGATTATGATTTTGGGGAGGATGAACGATGAAATGAAGTTTTCGCCGCTGACGGTAACGCTGCCGCTTTTCATATCGGAAAGGTCATTGAGCTGGTTGAGCATACTGTGCTCAAGCGAGCGCATTTTTTCTATTGATTCAATGCAGACTTTGCCTGCCGGAGTAAGCGAAATGGGATTGGTGCTGCGGTCAAAAATTGTGACACCGAGCTGCTTTTCAACCTTTTTTACGCTTGCGGAAAGCGCAGGCTGCGATATAAACAGCTTTTTTGCGGCGCCCGAAAAGCTTCTTTCCAGGTAAACCTCATAGACATAATCCATTCCGTCGAACATATAAATCACCCTGCCTTTGAGCCGTTACAGTGCGGCTTCGAGTTTGGAAATATCAAGTTTGCCGTAACCGGCAACAAAATCCTTGAACCACAAGAGCATTGTGCAAACGCCGCCTGCGGTGTTGCTTTCGGCATTCATAACAAGAAGCGGCTCGTGCAGGCTCCTTCTTAAAAGAATCCAGCCGTCGCCCGAATCCTTGCCGAAATTGACGCGTATGCCCTCGTGATTTACGGGCGAAACAGTCGCCTTTTCACACTCGCGGCAATGCTTTTCGAAGTCGGCAATAACACCGTTTCCGTATTGTGCAAAGTCATCGACAAGGATTTTATAGCGAATCTCCTTTTCTTCAACGGGAGTTTTGAGGTCGCTTATAATATCCTCTATGGTTTTGCCGTCTGCGGCGAGCTTTGCGGCTTCTATAATAATTTTGGTTACAAGGTATGCGCCGTCATCAAGATAATAATTCTCGCTGAATGCGGCGTGACCGGAGGTTTCAATGGCAAGCGGTGCGGCAGTACCCCCGCCGCTCAATCTTTTTGCCTCGTCGATTACATTCTTGTAGCCGCGTTTAAAGCGGTGGTGAACGCCGCCGAGATTTTCGGTTATAAATTCGGCAAGTCCGTCGGAAGTGACGGAATCGGTAACAACAGTACCGCCCGCGCAATTTTTAAGTGCTATAAACGAAGCGAGTGCAACAAGCTTATTTCTGTTGATTTCCTCACCGCTTTTGCCCACGCAAGCCGCACGGTCGCAGTCGGTATCGAAAATTATGCCGAGGTCGGATTTTGAAGCGACAACGGCGCCGCTGACGGCGCGCATGGCATCGGCATTTTCGGGATTGGGAATGTGGTTGGGGAAAGTTCCGTCGGGCTCTAAAAAGCAGCTGCCGCTTACATCCGCACCGAGCGGAGCGAGAACATTGTTTGCGTAGAAGCCGCCCACGCCGTTACCTGCATCAACGGCAATTTTAAGACCGGCAAGCGGCTTTTCACCACGATTTGCGCCGACGATTATCATATTGCGTAAATCTGCGCAGTAACGCGCCATATTGTCGAGTTTTTCAAAATCAGCGGCAGCATCTGGCACTGTGCAGGGATTTAACGAAGCATATTCAAGAATTTCTGCAATTTCACTGCCGGAGAAGCCGCCCTCGCGGGTAAAGTATTTCAAGCCGTTCATTTCGTACGGCAGGTGGCTTGCGGTTATTTCAACGGAGGCATCAACACCGAAATTTATAATGGACATAAACATTGACGGAGTTGTGGAAAGACCGCAGGAATAAACCTTTACGCCGTTTGCAGCAAGAGTTTTCTCGACCGCCGAGGCGATGCGCGGCGAGGATACGCGTGAATCGTAACCGACGGCAACACTCAAAGATTCCTTACCGAGTTTTTTGCGCAAAAAGCGCACAAACGAAACGGTAATTGCGGCTACGCGCTCATCCGTCAAATCAACGGGTGCGCCGTTCACGGAAACGGCAGTACCTCTTATATCGGTTCCGCTTTTTAAATAAGCAAGTTCATTCATCTTTCATTCCTCCGTAAAACATAAAATACTCTTTCGCTGTCGGGATGCGGTGTGTCGAATGTAAATTCGTGATATCTGCCAATCACGGTAAAATCGCCGTTTTCCGCGGCGGCGGTAAGCTCCGAATCGGTAAATGCTGTTTCCGAGAAATTTTCGGTGTAACGGTTGTAACCGTCACCGTCACGCACAAAGAAATCGAGGTTGATATTTACCGTTCTGCCGTCGGAGCGAAGATTATTCTGCCACACGCAATACACGCTCTTTTCATCGTAGACGAATGTATTGTCGGCAAGCACGGTTCGGTGCTTATAAAGCGTGTTCACATCGAAAATCACTATGCCGCCGTCATCAATAAAATTTGACAGGCGCTTGAAAACGGTTTTGACGGTTTCGAGCAAATCAAGGTGATTGATACCGTCAAGCGAGCAGACCGCGGCGCGCACTGTACCGTAGAGGTCGCTTTCCTCCATCCGCTGACAGAGAAACATAATATCGACTCCCCTGTCATACGCCTTTTCACGCGCAACGGCAAGCATATCGGCAGAAGCATCGGATGCTATGACTTCAAAGCCTTTTGCGGCAAGCAGCACACTCAAAGAGCCTGTACCGCAGGCAAGATCAAGCAGAAGTCCGTCGGCAATGCCGTTATTCTTTAAGATTTCGCACACATAATCGGCAAAACGCTCATAATCGACATTTTTTGTCAGTTCATCATAGACCGAAGCAAAAGAATTATATGACATAATACACCTTACTGTTTAAAGAATTCATCAAACGCTCTGAATGCTGCCCAAAGGTCATATTTTGCGATAACCTCGTAGGGTGCGTGCATTGACAGTACGGGAACGCCGACATCCACAACGTCGATATCGTGGCGGGCAACATACTTTGCAACCGTTCCGCCGCCGCCCGCATCGACCTTGCCGAGCTCGCCTATCTGCCACATAACCTTTTTAGCGTCAAGCAGCGCCCTTACCTTGCCCATAAACTCGGCGGAGGCATCGCTCGAGCCGCTCTTACCGCGTGCGCCCGTATATTTGGTAATAACCACGCCGCGATTGAGGAAAGAAGCGTTATTTTTCTCAAAAACGCTGTTGAATGTGGGGTCATACGCCGCGTTTACATCGGCGGAAAGGCACTCGCTGTGCGAAAGCACCTCGTATTGATCTGCGCCCTCGGCTTTGGCGAGGCTTGC
>JAZUJG010000249.1:0-6304 GCA_045642645.1 Acutalibacteraceae bacterium
GCTTTTTCATTGATGATGTTGCGGCAAATATCGAAGGTGCCAAAGCATATGGGATGAAGGGCTTTGTATTTAAAAATTTCGATATTCCCGCACTGACCGAAGCGCTTCGCGCCGAGGGTGTAAAAATTTAACGGAGGTTTATTTATTATGAAATCCATCAGAATTCTCAGTGTTGTTATTTTGGCACTTGCTGTTCTTGTTGCCTGTTTCGCTTCCTGTGGTAAAAAAGCCGATAATGCCGAAAGTACCAAAGGCACTACCGAAGAAATAAAGACAACCGTAGTTATCACCGAAAAGGTCGAAACAGTTACTGACGAAAGCGGCGAAGCTGTTACCGAAGAAGGCGGTGCGGTCGTTACCGAAATCGTAACCGAAAAGGAATATGTTCCCGTCGATAAAGATGACGATGATGGCAAAACAGAAAAGAGTACAACCGCAAAACCAACTACGAAAGTTACCGAAAAAGCAACTCAAAAAGCAACTGAAAAGGTAACACAAAAAACCACATCTTCGGCTGAACCCACCAAGGATTCAGGCGGCGGAGTGGTGCTCGCAACCAAAGGTGCCAACAGCGGCTGGTATTGATCATATATGCTCGCATTCTTACGATGCGGGCATTGTTTTAATTTTTCGGGGGATTTATGAGTAACGATACTTTACTGAATGAATACCGTGCCGAGCTTGACGGCATTGATGCCGAAATGGCTGTTCTTTTTGAAAAAAGAATGACTACCGTTAAAAACATAGCGGAGTATAAAAAGCAGAACGGTATTCCCGTAACCGACACGAAGCGCGAAAATGAAATGCTCAATAAAAACTTGCAGTATGTCAGCGAGGAAAATCGCGCTTATTACCGCGATTTTCTTAAATCTGTAACCGGTATTTCAAAACACCGTCAGCATAACGGAAATGGCGCTTTGACCGTTAACGGCACGCCCGTTTATATTGAACGCGGTGCGTCGGTGAAACTTGCGCAATATATAAATATAAACCGACGCGCTTTTGTGGTTACCGACAGCGGCGTTCCGGAGCAGTATGCAAAAACCGTTGCCGCTCAGTTTGACTCATCTTTTATATTTACACTTGAAAGCGGCGAAAAAAGTAAAAATACCGACACATATCTTGCGATAATTAAATCCCTTGTCGATAATAAATTTACGCGCAGTGATGTAATTGTCGCCGTCGGCGGCGGTGTTGCGTGCGATATTGCAGGCTTTGCCGCCGCAACCTTTATGCGCGGAATTGCGTTTGTAAATATTCCGACCACATTGCTTTCGCAGGTCGATTCCTCTATCGGCGGTAAAAACGGCGTGGATTTTGAAACATATAAAAATCAAATCGGTACTTTTTACAGACCCGAAGCAATAATTACCGACCCGGCACTTTTGAGCACACTTTCGCCCCGTCAAAAAGCCTGCGGTATGGCGGAGTGTATAAAAATCGCGCTCACGAGCGATGCAGAACTGTTTGGTAAACTCGAAAACGGTAATATAGGGATTGACGACATCATCCGCAGATGCATTTCTATTAAAATACAGGTTGTTGAAGCCGATGAAAAAGAAAACGGCGTAAGGAAAATGCTCAATTTCGGTCACACCCTCGGTCACGCCATTGAGTCAATGCAGGGTGAAAACGGACTTTTGCACGGCGAGTGCGTAGCGCTCGGTATGCTCCCGATGTGTTCAAAGGAAATTCGCGCGCGTGTAAAATCCGTGCTCGAAAAATACAATTTACCTACAAGCATTCGTGTTGAAGACGGGATTTCAGTTGCGCTTTACCACGACAAAAAGCTTGCAGGTAACTGCGTTTGCACCGTTCGTGTCGACAGAGTAGGTGAGTATGTTTTTCGGAATTCCGATGTGCACGAAATATCTGATTTGTTTACGGAGGTTTACGGCTTATGAAAAATACATTCGGCAATAATATTGCCGTAACGCTTTTCGGTGAAAGTCACGGCGAAGCCATAGGCGCCGTGCTTGACGGCATACCTGCCGGTATTGAGGTCAATTACGGTACCATTTCATCTGCGCTCGAAAAAAGGCGTGGCGAAGCTTCTGTTTCTACTAAAAGGCGCGAACCTGATGAATTTAAAATAATCAGCGGCGTTTATAACGGCAAAACCACCGGAACGCCGCTTTGTATCCTGATTGAAAATACCGATACCGACAGCGGCGCTTACGAAGCGCTTGCCGGTAGGATGCGTCCCGGTCACGCCGATTACACCTCGCTTATAAAATCATCCGGCTTTGCGGATATTCGCGGCGGAGGCCATTCAAGCGGCAGGCTTACCGCGCCATTGGTTGCCGTTGGTGAAATATGCCGCGCAATTCTCCTGAATAAAGGAATTAAAATAATCACTCACCTTGCATACTGCGGCGGTGTAAATGACCGCACTTTTGCCGAATTCGATGCCGATTGCAATTCACTTTTACATAATGCTTTTCCCGTGCTTGACGAAAAAGCCGCCGAGCAGATGAAAACGGCAATCGTTTCTGCCGCCGAAAAGGGCGACAGTATCGGCGGCATAACCGAAACCTGTGTGTGCGGCTTGCCCGCGGGCGCAGGCGAACCGTGGTTCGATTCTGTTGAAAGCCTCATTTCACATGCAATGTTTTCCGTACCTGCGGTTAAGGGTGTGGAATTCGGTGCGGGCTTTAAGTGTGCCGATATGTACGGCAGCGAAATGAATGATGAATTTCGCCTTGAAAACGGCGCGCTTAAAACCGCCACAAATAATAACGGCGGCGTAAACGGCGGCATCACAAACGGTATGCCCGTAGTATTTCGCTGCGCGGTGAAGCCTACACCGTCTGTGAGTGTTGAGCAGAATACCGTCGACCTTAAAAATAACGAGAATACCAAAATACAAGTCCGAGGCAGACACGACCCGTGTATCGCGCCGCGCGCCTGCGCGGTAATAGATGCCCTGACCGCAATTACACTTTGTGATATACTTTCACAGAAATTCGGTACAGATTGGTTGGGGGCATAATGGAGTACGGTTGCATAGCCGAACGGCTTACACACAGTTTTTCGAAGGATATTCACTCGCGCTTCGGCAGCTACGAGTATGAGCTTTGTGAGCTGCCGCGCGAGTCGCTTGCACTCTTTTTTGCAAAGCGTGATTTTAAAGGTATAAATGTTACAATTCCGTATAAAACCGAAGTCATACAATACCTCGATGAAATATCCTGTGAAGCGCAAAAAATAAATGCGGTAAACACAGTAGTAAATGTCAACGGCAGGCTTTGCGGTTATAATACTGATTTTTACGGAATGAAAGCGTTGATAAAACGCGCCGGTATAGAACTCGCAAATAAAAAAATTGCCGTACTCGGCAGCGGCGGTACATCAAACACCGCTTTTGCAGTTGCAGCGGATTGCGGTGCGGCAGAGATTTTAAAGGTTTCGCGCAGCGCAAAACAAGGCTGTATAACCTACGCCGAATTGTACGAAAATCACACCGATATTCAGGTACTTATAAACACCACACCCTGCGGAATGTTCCCCGATATTGATGTGTCACCCGTCGATTTGTCGCCGTTTTCTGTTCTTGAAGCGGTGCTCGATGCCGTTTATAATCCGCTTCGCACAAGGCTTGTGTGTACTGCTCGCGATAGGGGCATTAAAGCTGTCGGCGGTCTTTATATGCTCGTTTCGCAGGCGGCTTTTGCTGCCGAAAAATTCTTCGGTGATTCGTCATATATCAATATGACGGAGCGCGTTTATAACGAGGTCTTTAGGGCGAGGATGAACGCAGTACTCATCGGTATGCCCGGCAGCGGCAAAACTACCGTGGGTAAGATCCTTGCCGAAAATACAGGTTACGGCTTTGCCGATACTGACTTGCTTGTCGGTATGTTTGACGGCAGAACGCCAAAAGAAATCATAACTTCAAGCGGTGAGCAATATTTCAGATTGCTCGAACGCTCCGTTGCGGCGGCTCTTGCCATAGACAACGGCAAGGTCATATCAACCGGCGGCGGAATTGTTCTGGATAAACGCAATATCGACCTGCTTCGTCAAAACGGCAGAATATACTTACTGAATACCCCGATAGATGCTATAATCCCGACCGATGACCGCCCGCTTTCAAGCACACGCGAAATGCTTGAGAAGGTGTGGCAGGAGAGGAAGGAACTCTACCTTAATTCAGCCGATGTTGTTATAGAATATACGGGTGACCCCGCCAAAACCGCTATGCTCATTGAGGAGGATATTATTGAAAATTCTTGTGATTGACGGACCGAATATGAATATGCTCGGTGTACGCGAGCCGGAAATTTACGGCAGCGAAACATATACGGACCTTGTAAATAAAATAAGCGATTATGCTCAGTCCCGCGATGTATCTGTAAAATTCTTTCAGTCAAATCACGAGGGCGCGATAGTTGATGAAATTCAGAGTGCGCTCGGCAGTTTTGACGGCATCATAATAAACCCCGCGGCATATACACATACAAGC
The DNA here is from genome assembly GCA_045642645.1 of Acutalibacteraceae bacterium. Taxonomy (GTDB): domain Bacteria; phylum Bacillota; class Clostridia; order Oscillospirales; family Acutalibacteraceae; genus DTU089. The sequence goes on from JAZUJG010000249.1 coordinate 4,466, forward strand.
GTTGCCATTCGCGATGCACTCGCCGCCGTTTCACTTCCTACTGCCGAGGTGCATATCTCCGAGGTCGACTCGCGTGAAGAATTCCGCAAAGTGAATCTTGTGCGCGACCTGTGCTTCTTCAGTGTCAGCGGCAAAGGAACAGTCGGTTATAAAGATGCGCTTGATGCACTTATTGAAAGGCTTTCAAAATGAAAATTATCATAGAAAAATCAAAGCCTTACGGCACAGTTGATGTGCCGCCGTCTAAAAGTTATTCGCACCGTGCTCTTATATGTGCTGCGCTTTGCAGCGGCAGGAGCGTTATAGAGAACATAAGCACCTGCGACGATGTCCTGCAAACCGCAGGATGTTTAAGAAATCTCGGTGCTGAAATCGAAATTGCAAACAGTCGTGCTGTTGTCAGGGGCGTACCAAAAAATCAAATCATAAAAAATGCAGTACTCGATTGCGGTGAAAGCGGCAGTACATTCCGCTTTTTGTTTGCCGTATCTGCAATGCTTGGCTTAAATGCCGAATTAAAAGGCTCCAAACGCCTTTTTGAACGCGTTTATGCTTCTGCGGCTGAATTTCTTACCGATAACGGCTGTGCCTATATTTGCGGCGAAAATTCAATTAAAACGCAGGGCACTTTTGTGAACCGAAACATAATTGTTGATTGCACAGAAAGCAGTCAGCTTCTTTCGGGCGCTTTAATGGCTCTGCCGCTTACGGCTTATACATTGACCGTCAGCGGCAAAATAAGCAGCGCGCCCTACATAGACATAACTGTTGATGTGATTAAAAACTTCGGTGCCGCCATAGCTTCGGCTGATGGTGCTTTTGTGGCAGCAGGGGCATATAAAGCCTGCAATTACGGTGTGGAGGGCGATTGGAGCAGCGGCGCTTTCCTTTATGCGCTTGCCGCGCTCGGTGATGTATCGCTTATCGATTTGAACGAAAACTCTCTGCAGGGTGACAGAGCGTGTGAGAGTATTATAAACTGCATAATTAAAAGTGAAATCACAACAGTTGATGTTACCGATACCCCAGACCTTTTTCCCGTGCTTGCGGCAGTTGCCGCGCTTAACGGTGGTTGCACATTTACGGGTACACAAAGGCTTCGCAATAAAGAATCCGACAGAATAACCGCCATAGCTGAAGAATTTGAAAAATTCAGTGTTTCAGTGATTGAAAACGGCGATTCGGTATTAGTCGGCGCAGATGCGAGTAAGCCCGAAACGGAGCTTTTTTCTCACAATGACCACAGAATTGCCATGGCGCTTACCGTGCTTTGCACCGCGCTCGGCGGCACTATAAACGGAATTGAATGTACCGCAAAAAGTCTGCCCGAATATTTCGATATTCTTGACTGCTTAAATATTAACTACCGCAGGTGTTAAAATGAATATGAATTTCAAACGCAAGCTGCCCATACCGCTTGATATTAAAAATCAGTTTCCGCTTACCGCCGAAATGGCGGCAGCGAAAGAAGCGAATGACAGCGAGCTTAAAGCCGTTTTAAACGGCACTTCAAATAAATTTGTGCTCATAATCGGGCCTTGCTCCGCAGATTCCGCAGAGCCTGTGCTCGAATACATATCGCGCCTTGCCGCCATTCGTGAAAGAGTGAGCGACAGGCTCGTCATAATTCCGCGCATATATACCAACAAACCGCGTACCGCGGGCGACGGGTATAAGGGTATGCTTCATCAGCCCGACCCTGCCGAAAAGCCCGATATGCTCCATGGCGTTATTTCATTAAGAGATTTGAATATGCGCGCATTGCGCCACTACGGCTTTTCGTGTGCCGATGAGCTTTTGTATCCCGACAGCTACCGCTACCTTTCAGATTTGCTTTCG
>JAZUJG010000250.1:0-3743 GCA_045642645.1 Acutalibacteraceae bacterium
AATATGTTGTGCCGCTGCCGCTTGCTTCACCGTCGTCGCATATATCGTTTTCAACGAACGCGTAAAGCAGCTTGTAGGTAAGCTCGCCGCCGTAGCCGACTTTGGCTTCATCAGCCCACAAGCCGTTGCGCGTGTTTACCGAAGCGGTAATGCCGCTGAAAGCATCGTCTGCGATTTCTTCGGGAGCACCGTCATAATAAATGCAGGTGAGTGCCGAGTCTGCAAATGCGCGTGCGCCGATTTTTTTAACTGCTTCGGGGAAGGTGAGAATGCAGCTTTCATTGAATTTTGCTCCCTCAAAGCAGCTTTCGCCGAATGTTTCAATAGTCTGTTCAAAGAAAACATCAAATGTATCTTTGTTTACGCCTGCACCTTTGAAAGCGTTTTTGCCAATGTGTGTGATTTCACCGAAAATATTGACTTGTTCAAGGTCTGCGGTGATGTCATTCCAGGGTCTGTCGGCAACATCGTCAAAATCGGGGATTGCACCTGCACCGTCAAACCAGAGCTGTGTGCCGTCAATAACAAAAGCTTTCAGCTCACCGAGTACCCACGGGTCTTCCTCGGTGCCCGCACCGGTGAATAACCCGGCAGGCTCTTCTTTGCCGGTGTCGGTCTGCGTGCCGCCGCAGCCTGCAAATGTAAAAACACCGAGAACAAGTGCCGCCGCAAGCAACACGGTGATAATGCCATTGATATTTCTTTTCATTATAGTATGCCTCCTTTTTATTACAAGCACAGTATAGCACACAATGTTTTTTTGGCAATAGCCGGCAGAAAAAAATTCAGATTTTAATGTCAACAACAAACACTCTTACATCCTGCACCTCAACGGTGACGGGCGCAGGCAGAATATTTCTGCCGAAAAGGAAAGGCGAATCGGCGCGGGTTGATGTGTTGTAATTGACAATGCTCAGGTACCTGAACATACCTATTTCCGCTACCGAGATCGGCTCTGTTCCGATATTTTTAACGGTTACAAAAAATCGAAGCACACAGCAGCCGTCTTCCATAAGATGCACCGATGAAAGATTTATCTTGGCACTTTCGGCAGATATTTCATCTTCAAGATTGTAGTCATTCTCCGTCGCGGCGGTTGTGCCGGAGCCGACCTTAAAAAATGTCACACCGGTCACATCGTTTGTTGCGTAGGTGTTATCGACATAAAATCGGTTGAGCGATGCCTGGCATCCGAGGTGGCCGTAGCTTCCGGTAACCGAGCCGTAAAAACCGCAGGTGATGCGGTTGTTAGATGTGTCGGTCATTTGCGTGATAGCGGCTACGGAGTTGTTTTTTCCTCCCGTGCCGTACCATCCTTTGCCCGTAACACCGTTGTCCGCACAGACTATGCCGTTATCCGCCGTATTGCTGAACAGAACGGTGCTTGCAAAGCATCTGAAATTTTCAGTTAAAACCATATTAGATATAAAAATCACCTCATTCAATTATTGCTGTGTCAGATTTTGCCGTGCCGGTAAAATCACCGATTCCGGTTACCGTACAGCGTATTTTCGCATCGTTTGGCGCAACTGTATATGTTTCGCCGTTTTCGCCCTCAATATCCTGCCACCAATATTCGCTCAAAACATCAAGCAGCAGTTTGGCTCCGTTTTCAACTGTTGTTCTTTCGGTTAGTTTATAGCGGTTTGAGTCGGATGTGTCTGTGCAGTTGCCGCCCATAAAATAGCCGCCCGAACTGTACCAGTAAGTTTTGCCTTCGTATTGAATTGTACCCGCGGAATACTGGTCGGAACCTCCGCCGTTGAAAATCACCGCATCTGCCGAAACATCGGAAACAAGCAGCGGCCCCGAATAACCGCCGCTTGAATACATATAAGCCAGATAAGCGGCGCCGTTTCGCGATTTTCGGTAAACTCTGCCGGAAAGTGTGCATAATACGGTTCCGGCATCCGAAACCGTCATATTTTCGGGCGTCTTATCCGCAAAATACGCTTGCCATTGCTTTGAGGTGTTTGATAGGTCTAAATCCTCACATTGTAAACCGAGAGTAGCGTTTGCGGCTGCCTTGCCGTCTGTCGTGCCGGTGAGTGACAGGGTAATATAGCTGATGTCGAGCTTAACGGATGACAACGGCGCTATTGCGGCGTTTGCTACGATTTTACCGTTGTCGCGCGGACCGCTCGGCAGTTCCGCAATTCTTTCGGGCAGCTCGCCGTATTTCACTCTGTTTGCGGTGCCGCTCGCAGTTCTGTATGCGTCTGCAATATCATTCACAAGACGCGGGTAAGAAATTTTACTCATACCGTCGCCTCCGAATCCACATAAAGAGCCGCCTGAATTGCATCATATACTGCTTTTGCACCCGCAATTTCGGTGTTGAGCGAGTCTGCATCTATTTCAGTTGCAACTGGTCTGTTTAAACGCTCTATACTGTCGGCTAATGCTTCGTATGTGCTCGGTGACGGCGGCGCAGCGGGTTCGCCCTCGCAGTAGCTTCCCTGCAAAACCGATGTGCTGAACGGCTTCGGCGAAAGGCGCAGCGTGAGTGAGTCGCCGTCAAGCGTGTAGCCGTATACTCCTATAACCACAGGGCAGGCGGTTTCAAAATAAGGCAGAGCCGCATAACCGTCATTTACCGCACATTCGTAAACGGTTTCACCGTATTTGAAAATTACAGCCGCATTGTCGCAAATATCAAAGTCGGGCGAAAGCTTTACCTCGGCGCGTCTGCCGTATTCACCGGTGAGAAGCTCGCCGCCCGTTACCGTGACGGCTTGCGCGGTCGCAGAAATTATCATTTCCGTATAATCTCCTCCATAAAAAAATTACCGCCGCAGCCGCGAAACAGTCCGAAACCCGATTACGAACTGACCGTGCCTGCGCCGGCAATTAAATTGTAAGACCGAAAAATGCGTATTTCAACCCGAATCAACGGGAATTTACAACAAAAAAGCCGCATTCGGAAAATTCCGGATGCGGCGGATGAGTCGATTTATTCCCAATGACGGAACATAAATTCCGCTTGCAGTATTTGTTCAAGAAAAGATAAACAGACGGCGGCAAAGGTCGTTGAAAGCATTTCAAGTCTTTCGCCTATTGAAACCGTAATATATGATTCGTCAAAGCGCACAGATGTTTTTGCAACAAAAATAAGTAAAAAAGAAGCGGGTACACAAGCTCTCAACACTAAGAATACTTCTCAAGTTGGGATGTCTCTTGCTTCTTCCACTTCTAACAACAGTATACCCACTTCATCCGAAAAAGTCAACAATAAAAATTCTGTCAAAGATTCCGAAGGCAAAACCCTCACCGAGCAGCAGTCGGAGTATTTCAAAAATTCAAAGGTCAGATTGTTGAAAGGTATTACCAAAATAAAAAACATCACAAACTACATTGTGAGCTCATACGGCAATAATCCGAAGTCTCGCTTAGTTCGTGATGTCTCTGTGGATATTATAAACTCATTTGCTGAAAAAAGTCAAGACAAAAAATCCGAGTGTGCCACAATGTCAACCGAGCGCATTGATTATCTTAGCGAAGATAGCGGCGCGGGTATGCGAAAAGACTATGCGCAGTCTTTGGTTTCTTTCACAGCAATACATCAAATTTATTAAATGTTTTATATATTGCCTTGCGGCAACACGTAATAATCAAGGCGCAGCCTTGTATATCACCAACACGAAGTGTTGTATATCATCCGTTTCGCAAGAAACGGTATATCATCAAGCCGCAGGGAATACACGCTTGCGCGTGATGATATACAAAGGCGGCGCGCCGCCTTT
>JAZUJG010000251.1:0-2298 GCA_045642645.1 Acutalibacteraceae bacterium
GGAATCCGGCACTGTTTCAGCGAAAAGACGGCAGTATAATCCTCTACTTCAAGTACGGCAAGCCCATACCGAAGTGGGTAACTTACTACGCAATTTCCAAGGACGGCGGCAAGAGCTTTTCAAATCCGAAAATACTTGTGCCGGGCGATGAGGACGGCGGCAGAGGCCCCGTCAAGAATAAGCCCATACGCCTTGCCGACGGCAGAGTTATAGCGCCTGCATCAAAGGAATCGAAAAAGAACGGCTGGAAATGCTTTGTGGATATTTCCGACGATGACGGGCTTACCTTTAAACATTCCAATTTCGTGTTAAGACCGAAAAAATCCTTAAGGCGTGTGGATATGATTCAGCCGACACTCTGGGAGGATGAATCGGGACTTCACATGCTCGTGAGAACGAACGCCGGCAGCATTTACCGCGCCGACAGCCGCGACGGCGAAATCTGGTGCAAGGCTTATGATACGGGCTTGCCGAACCCCAACAGCGGTATTGACATTACAAAGCTTGCCGACGGCTCGCTTGTGCTTATTATGAACCCCGTAAGCGAAAACTGGGGCGACAGAGCGCCGCTCGTGCTGCTGCGTTCCACCGACGGCGGCAAGACATTTAAGGAAATCTACAAATGCGAAAAGACCAAAGGTGACCACGAATTCAGCTACCCCGCAATAGTTGCCGACGGTATGACCTTACACATGACCTACACTTACGAAAGGCGCAGTATAGTGTATATTAAAGTTGAACTTTAAGGTGACAATATGGATAAAATGTGCAAATACATCTGTAAGGATGCAAGGGACAGAATTGTCTGCTTTATTGCGGGCGCGGTGTTTATTACCGCCGCGGTGGTGCTTTATGTGAAAAAAAGCGATTTTATAGGCACCGCAATGCTCACAATAGGCATTGTGCTGCTCGGTGAGGCATTCACCGCAGGCATACGCGACCGCAAAAAAATACGCAAAATGGAATCAGACGGAACGCTCGAAAAAGCCGCGCTCGATTTTGCGCAAGCCGAGGACTTTGCCGACGGCGAAATAAAGCTCGGCGGGGAGTTTATTTTCCGCCGCAAGATGTGTACGCTGATACGCTATGAGGATGTGGTGAGGGCTGAATATTACCGCAGCTCCGATGTTGAAAACACAAGCCACAATGACTGCATCCGCGTGAAGTTGAAAAACGGCAGATACGAGCCGCTTTGCACCGTTTACGGAATAAATCGCGGTGAGAAAATAAACGATATTTTTTCGGAGCTTCGGCATTACAATCCCGATATCGAAATTTCAAATCCGTTTATGAATCAGGAGTAAAATATGGTAAATGTTGTAATTATCGGCTACGGAAGAATAGCGCAGAATCACATTCAGGCGATAGAGCAGCTTGAAAATGTGCAGCTTGTCGGCATTTGCGACCATAAGGATGAAAAGGTGCAGAAGGCGGCGGCTCTGCATAACTGCAGGGGCTACACCGATGCCGATACCATGCTTGTCGAGCTCAAGCCCGATGCGGCGATTATATGCGTGCCGACCTTTGCGCACGAGGAATATGTTGAAATTTGCATAAATCACGGCGTGGCGGTGCTTTGCGAAAAGCCGCTTACGCGCACCGCAGGTGCCTGCCGACGCGTTGTTGACAGGGTAAATGCAAGCGGAATAATATTTATGACCGCGCAGGTGGTGCGCTTCTGGCCCGGTTATGTTGAAATAAAGCAGATGCTTGACCGCAATGAGCTCGGCGATATATATATGATTCGTTTCCGCCGCGTTACCTCGCGCGACGATGCCATAGCGGGCTGGCTGAATATGCCCAAGCTCGGCGGCGGTGCAATTCACGATATGCTTGTGCACGATGTGGATTACCTGCGCTATATCGCGGGCCCGTTTGAGCGCGGCTACGCCAACGCCACAAAGGATGAAAGCGGCTGCTACAACAACGTTATGGCGAATATAGTCTGCAAGAACGGCATTCACGCCATGGCGGAGGCATCGTTCACAATGCAGACGGGCTACCCGTTCAGTTTTTCGGTAAGCATAATCGGCTCAAAAGCCACGCTTGAATACGATTACCACGCGGGCATACGCATTGCCGATACCGATGAAGCCGAAAGCAATATGAAAATATGGCGCGAGGGCACGGGATTTGAAAAAATCGCCGTTGCCGAGGAGGATGCCTTTGTGCGCCAGATGCGCTATTTTACCGACTGTGTAAGCAAAGGCGAAAAGCCCGCGCTTATTACACCCGATGAGACCTTTGAGGTAATTCATATGATAGATGCGCTGCACGAGTCGGCGCATACGGGCAATG
>JAZUJG010000252.1:0-3129 GCA_045642645.1 Acutalibacteraceae bacterium
CATAGAGCCGTTGGGGTTGAAGTTGATATCGTTGGTTGCATTACCGTCAAAATCAACATACTGTGTTGCTATCTGACCGTTGGCGGCAAGTTCCTTAATAAGTGCTTCATCGGCATAAAATCTGCCCTCGCCGTGTGAAATGGGTACATTAACTATATCACCGACATTCATAAGTGAAAGCCACGGTGATTTATTGGAAGAAATACGGGTACGCACGATTTTCGACTGATGGCGCGCGATTGTATTAAACGTAAGGGTCGGGCATTTATCATCGGTATCAATAATTTTGCCGTAAGGTACAAGACCGAGCTTAATAAGAGCCTGGAAACCGTTGCAGATACCGCACATAAGTCCGTCGCGATTATCAAGTAAATCGGTTACACTCTCTTTAACTGCGGCATTACGGAAGAATGCGGTTATGAATTTACCACTGCCGTCGGGCTCGTCACCGCCGGAGAAACCGCCGGGTATGAAAATCATCTGTGCATCCTTGACCTGCTTTGCAAAATACTCGACACTGCGGCTGATGCCATCAGCTGACAAGTTGTTTATAACTATTATCTCCGGCTCGGCACCTGCATCGCGAACCGCTTTTGCACTGTCAAATTCGCAGTTTGTACCGGGGAATGCGGGAATAAGCACCTTGGGTTTAGCGCATTTTATTGCAGGCGCTTTATATTGCGCAGCACTAAATGCAAAGGTTTCAACGGGTTTATTTTCAGCCTTAATATTGCAAGAATACACTCCCTCGAGCTTATCTTCATAAAGCTTTGCGATTTCGGCACATTTAACCGATGCGTTACCGAAAACAAATTTACCGTCTTCGGTAACAGTGCCGAGAAGCTCTGCTCCGTCAATATTTTCTGATGCTTCAAGAATAAATGAAGCATAATTGTAACCGAAAATATCCTCAAGCGAAAGTCCGTCAGTAAACTCAAAACCAAAACCGTTGCCGAATGCCATTTTCATTACAGCTTCCGCAACACCGCCGAGAGTGGGTGTATAGCAGGAAACTGCCTTGCCGGAGCGAAGAAGCGCACAAACGGTATCAAACAGTTTTTTAAGACTTTCGGTTACAGGCAGACCGTTTTCGTCGAAATCGGGTTTAAGAATATAAACCTTGTTGCCCGCTTTCTTGAACTCGGGCGAAACAATATCCTTTGTTTTTTCGGTAGTAACGGCAAAAGAAACGAGCGTGGGCGGAACATCGAGTTTTTCAAACGAGCCGCTCATGGAGTCTTTACCGCCGATAGCGCCGATGCCGTAATCAAGCTGTGCTTCAAATGCACCGAGAAGCGCTGCAAATGGCTTGCCCCAGCGCTTGCCGTCTGTACCGGGTTTTTCAAAATACTCCTGGAAAGTGAGGTAAACATCTTCAAACTTAGCACCTGTTGCAATAAGCTTACAAACTGACTCAACCACCGCGAGATATGCGCCGTGGTAGGGGCTTTTTTCGGTTATAAAGGGATTATAGCCCCACGCCATAAGCGAGCAGTCATCGGTGTGCTTCTTTTCAACGCTTATTTTCTGCACCATAGCCTGAATGGGTGTTCTCTGGTATTTGCCGCCGAAAGGCATAAGAACCGTACCTGCACCTATTGTTGAGTCAAAGCGCTCGGAAAGACCGCGCTTTGAGCATATATTAAGGTCGGAAGCAAGTGCTCTGAAACCTTCTGCAAAATCGGCGGGTATATCCTTCTTGAAATCTCCGGGTTTTACGGGAGTAACATTTATATGTTTTTCCGCACCGTTGGAATTAAGAAAATCACGGCTGATATCCACTATTGTGTTGCCGTTCCATTCCATAACAAGCCTCGGCTGCTCGGTTACTACGGCAACCGCACAGGCGTTCAGATTTTCCTTATCTGCAAGTGCAAGGAATTTTTCAACATTCTCCTTTTCAACAACGACCGCCATTCTTTCCTGCGATTCGGAAATGGCAAGCTCCGTACCGTCAAGACCTTCGTACTTTTTAGGTACTGCATTAAGGTTGATTTTAAGACCGTCGGCAAGCTCTCCTATCGCAACGGAAACACCGCCTGCACCGAAATCGTTGCAGCGTTTAATCATACGGCAGGCTTCCTTGTTTCTGAAAAGGCGCTGTAATTTGCGTTCCTCGGGCGCATTACCCTTTTGTACCTCTGCACCGCAGGTTTCAACAGAATGTGCATTATGAGCCTTTGAGGAGCCGGTTGCACCGCCGATACCGTCACGACCGGTAGCGCCGCCCAAAAGAATAACAACATCGCCCGGATTGGGAACTTCACGCCTGACATTTTCGGCGGGAGCGGCGGCAATAACCGCACCGATTTCCATACGCTTTGCGGCATAGCCGGGGTGATATATTTCATCAACAATACCCGTAGCAAGACCGATCTGGTTACCGTATGAGGAATAACCGGCAGCGGCAGTTGTAACAAGTTTGCGCTGCGGCAGCTTACCGGGGATAGTATCGGCAACAGGCACGGTCGGGTCGGCTGCACCGGTAACGCGCATAGCACCGTAAACATAGCTTCTGCCCGAAAGCGGATCGCGTATAGCGCCGCCTATGCAGGTAGCCGCACCGCCAAAAGGCTCAATCTCTGTCGGGTGATTATGCGTTTCATTTTTAAACAGCAAAAGCCACGGCTCACTCACGCCGTCAACATCGACATTGATTTTTACGGTGCAGGCGTTAATTTCTTCGGATTCGTCAAGTTTATCGAGCATACCGTTCTTTTTTAGATATTTAACCGCAAGCGTGGCAATATCCATAAGGCAAACAGGTTTCGTTCTGCCGAGTTCCTTACGGACGGCAAGATAATCCTCATAAGCCTTTTGCAGAAGCGGATCTTCAAAGTTCGCGCCGTCAATAATCGTCAGGAATGTTGTATGGCGACAATGATCCGACCAATATGTGTCGATCATTCTGATTTCGGTTATTGTGGGGTCGCGCTATTCACTTGCAAAATAATTCTGACAGAACGCAATATCGTCAACATCCATTGCAAGACCGTACTCTGCAACAAATTCCTCAAGTCCCTTGCGATCAAGCTTTAAAAAGCCGTCAAGCGTTTTGACCGTTGTGGGAATATCATAGTCGGTTTTAAGAGTTTCGGGCTTTTCGAGCGCGGCTTCACGCGCTTCAAC
>JAZUJG010000253.1:0-2696 GCA_045642645.1 Acutalibacteraceae bacterium
ATCCGGCATAGCCCAGTCCATAGGGCGGCATTTGACATAAAGGGTGTTGTCAGCTTTTCTTATATCAACTATCTTACTGCAGCCCTCATACTTATTGCCGCCCTGAACGGGGTTGTATTTCCATTTGTTGCCGTCGGTAAACGTGCCGTTCGGGTAGCCCTCAATATCCATGGGGCCGTAGTATGACTGCTGCACCAGTCTGCCCGCATCGTATCTGTTTATCAAGTTCACATGGCGGTTGACCGCCGCTTTGTTATATCTTTTTGAAGCGTTTGAATCCACCTTTACGGTGCCGCCGACCTTTACGGCTTCGACATTGTTTTTAAGGTCTTCGAGATAGCTCAAAGCACCGCCCCACTGAAGGTCGATTCCCAGCTTGTAATACTCGTCGGAAATAAACACTTCCCTTTTCTCGACCTTGCGGTTAAAGGTTTTTATGCCGTGCATAACAAAGCTTTTGCCTGTAATATTTTCAACGGAAACCGTTTTGACCGCCTGATTTTTTGCCTTGTTCAAAAAGCCGTCGATATAACTGTAAAAAGTCGCATTTTCACCCGGCTCGAGGAAAAAATCTTCCTCTGCCGTTTCGCCCGCGGATGTTTCGAACGCGATATGCCCTCTGCAATAGCCGTCGGCTGAATACTGCAAACCGTAGTAATTGAACAGACCGTCGTTCAGGTCGATAGCATATTCGATTTTATTCATTCACAGTCCCCCTTTTAATGTTTTCATACCCGACAACACATTGCAGCACGGTCTGCGCATACACACGGCTGAAAAAGTCATTGGGGTGATTGATATTGTTGCCCGTGTAATCGCAAAACCGCTTACGTTCAAGAACGGACAGTGAAACAGACCCCATGGGGACAACGGCGCAGGAGATGCCGCTTTCATTATACCCGCGCGCACCGTCAAGCAATATTTTTTCCTGTGCAGGCTGATTGCCGTACCAGCCGATGCCATCGGGATTGGGCACCATAGTAGCCATAAGCAGCACGCTGACATCTGGCGACTGCTTTATCACTCTGTCAAGAATATATTTTTCGTTAGCGTAGAATTCTTCGGGAGCTTTGCCGCCGTCATTCATACCGAACGCCAGCAGGAACAAGTCGCAGCCGTACTGCTCAATAAAGGGAGCAACATAGGTATCGTAGTTTTCTTTACCGTCGGTTGAGCTCCAGCCGCCGACCGAGGGATTTATATATGTAACGGTGCGCGGCGAGCCCGTATTATAATCAGCAGGCAGTTGTGGTGTCTTGGGAAGATTTGTATCTATACACCTTATGTTGTACCCGAACAGGTCGGCAAGCGCCCCGGTGAACAGTACCGTGTACGGCATCTGCCCGGGCTTAACACCCACAACGGCGCTTGCGTTTGCGCCGTAGGTTATGGAATCGCCGTAAAACATAACGGTAACATCCTCGCCGTTTTCAAGTTTACGGAGAAACGGCTTTAAGGTCTGCGCGGCACATTCCGCGGTGTAGCCGTTCCACTCACCGCTGTGCGTATAGGTAACATTCACCTGCCACTGTGTCATTGTTGTGCCCTCGCCCCAGTAAAGCGGCACGGTTTTGCCTCCGCGGTTTATATTGATGATTGTGTCCTTGCAGTTATAGAACACTTCGCCCGTGATACACGGAACGGAGCCGCCGTCAAGGCACACAAGTCTGCCGTTTTGCACCTCGTAATCAACGCCTTCAACATACGAGACCTCGCCGTCATAGGATGTAACGGACAGCACCTTATCTATTCTGAACAGTAAATCCTTTGCTTCGCCTTTTTCAAGGAACATAACGGTTTCATTTCTGACGGTATCGCCGTCAAAAATATTCCGCATACATTCTTCAAGATTTTTCGCTTCGATATTCAACCTTGTACCTCCGTTTCGCGCTGCGCGGTTTCGGTCAATATTGTGTACAGTGTAATTATACATAATAAAAAACGATTGTGCAAGATTTCTATCATTTATAAGTGCAGAAAATACATTATTCGGAAATGATAAAAAACTGTGGATTTTATTTTTGTATCGTGTTACAATTTATAAAAATAATCAAAGGAGTGAAAACCGTGCGCTCATATATCAATAAAAATGCGGATATCAAGTACGCGAATCTTCTCAAAGGGAATGAGCCTTTTCCGTTTTTCTTTAATTACGGAGGGAAAAATTATCGGGGATTTGAAGAGCTTGAACTTATTGATAAATTCACGGAAAAATCGGGAGAAAGGGAAACCGTGGATTTTTTCTATATTCTTGATGAAAATGTACGCATAAATGTCAGGCTTTGCTATACATATTCTCACGGATTCTGCGAATGGACGGTACGGTTTGAAAATACGGGAAATTCAAATTCGAAAATCATTTCGGATGTTTACTCAAAGATAAGCTTTGAAGGTGAAAATCCGCGCCTTTGCGGAATCCTCGGCGACCATGAAAATCAGTACCGTCCGTATTCATACGATTTAACCGAAGACTCCGTTCATTTCGTTTCCGACAGCGGACGGGCAACCCATGTTAATTTCCCGTATTTCAATCTTGAATACGGCAGCAAAGGAAGTATGCTCGCAATCGGCTGGGCGGGAACATGGACTGCGGATTTTTCATATTCGGACGGAATCACAACATATACGGCAAGGTCTGTAAATAACCTTAATACTTTCCTGAAACCGGGTGAAACAATCCGTACGGCTCTTTTTGT
>JAZUJG010000254.1:0-4226 GCA_045642645.1 Acutalibacteraceae bacterium
CGGCACACCGTTCTTTATGAAATACGGCAGAGTGCCGACTATGGATGCCGTTTCCGAGGAGGTCGGCGCGGAGCTTACCTGCGTGCTTATAGGTGAGCGCCCCGGTCTTGCCGCTTCCGACAGTATGAGCGCATATATCACCTACGGCGCGTATGTGGGCATACCCGAATCGAAAAGAACGGTAGTATCCAATATCCACAAAAACGGCACACAGCCCGTTGAAGCGGGCGCATACCTTGTGGAGCTTTTACAGCGCATACTTAAAGAAAAGAAAAGCGGCGTTGACCTTAAAATGTAATGCCGCATAATCGGGAGAAAGTTTATGAAAGGTGACCGTATTTCCGCAAAGCTTCTCAGCTTGCAGGAAATTCCCAACGCTGAGTCGGGATTGCTTGAAAAACTGAATGTGCCGCAGGGGTACAAAAGCCTCGGCATAGTTACCACCACAATAGACGATGTTTCGTATGCCGCCATTGATGAGGCAACGAAAGCCGCCGATGTTAAGGTGGTGTATGCAAAGTCCTTTTACGGCGGCTCGACCAATGCCTCTACCGCGCTTGCGGGCGAATTTATAGGCATTATTGCAGGCCCCGACCCGTCGGATGTGCGCAGCGGACTTAATGCTTTTACAAGCTATATCGAAAATGTCGCGTTCTTTTACAGTGCCGACGAAAACGGCGATATCCCGTATTTTGCGCACTGCATTTCGCAGACGGGCTCGTATCTTTCGGAGCAGGCGGGCGTACCGAGGGGCACTTCAATGGCGTACCTCATAGCGCCGCCCAACGAAGCTATTGTGGCACTTGATGCCGCGCTCAAAGCCGCCGATGTGGAAATCAAAGTCTTTTACGGACCGCCCACCGAAACCAACTTTGCAGGGGGCTTGCTTACGGGCGAGCAGTATGCCTGCGAGGAAGCGTGCCGCGCATTCGCCAAAGCGGTGTGCAGAGTTGCCGATGAGCCTATTACCGAGGAGGAGTGGTGACAATGGAATTTGATAACGATTTACGCGCCATACAGGATGCGCGCGATTTGATACAGAACGCCGTTCAGGCGCAGAAGGAGTATGCTGCATATACCCAGCAGCAGATTGACGAGGTCGTAAAGGTCGTTTGCCGCGCCTGCGTCGATAATGCCGTGGTGCTTGCCAAAATGGCGCACGAGGAAACGGGCTACGGCAAATGGGAGGATAAGGTCTTAAAAAATCTTCTCGGCTCGCAGATAGTTTATGACTCGATAAAGGATATGCAGACCGTCGGTGTGCTCTCGGATGACCCCGTGAAAAAGGTTATGGAGGTAGCCGTTCCCGTGGGCGTGGTCGTTGCGCTTATACCGTCAACCAACCCCACCTCCACCACTATGTATAAAACCCTTATTTCGCTTAAATCGGGCAATGCGATAGTAATTTCACCGCACCCCGGTGCGAAAAATTCAATACTCGCAACCGTAAAGGTGCTTAAAGATGCTGCCGCAAAGGCGGGCGCGCCCGACAATATAATTCAGGTAGTCGAAAAGCCCTCGGCAATCGCTACCGATACACTTATGAAGCACAAAAACACGGGCATTATTCTTGCCACGGGCGGCGAGGCTATGGTGCACGCCGCGTATTCCTCGGGCAATCCCGCGCTCGGCGTAGGCCCCGGCAACGGGCCCTGCTTCATAGAAAAATCTGCGGATATTCCGCTTGCCGTTAAGCGCGTGTTCGACAGTGAAACCTTCGATAACGGCACTATATGCGCTTCGGAGCAGTCCATAATCACACAGAACTGCATAAAGGGCGAGGTCGTTGCCGAAATCGAGCGTCAGGGCGGCTACTTTATGACGCAGGAGGAAAGCGACAAGGTAGCAAAGTTCATTATGCGCGCCAATAATACAATGAACCCCGCCATAGTCGGCAAATCGGCGCAGGCAATAGCGGATATGGCTAAAATCACCATCCCCGAGGGCACAAGGGTGCTGCTTACCGAGCATACGGGTATAGGCAAAAATCAGCCGTATTCAAGGGAAAAGCTCTGCCCCATACTTGCATTTTTCACCGTAAACGACTGGGAGGAAGCGTGCGATAAGGCAATCGAGCTTTTAACGAACGAGGGCTCCGGTCATACAATGACGCTTCACTCGCGGGATGAGCGCATCATACGCGAATTTGCTCTGCATAAGCCCGTCGGCAGAGTGCTTGTGAATACCCCCGGCGCATTGGGCGGCACGGGCATCACCACGGGGCTTGATCCTGCGCTCACACTCGGCTGCGGCGCGGTGGGCGGCAGCTCCACCTCCGACAATGTAGGACCTATGAATCTTATAAATATCCGCCGTCTTGCATACGGCATAAAGGAGTTTGATGAAGTGAGAGCATACGGCGAAAAGCTTACGGGCACATCACTCGGCTCGGCTGACGGTGTGCGCAAAACCTACGGCACGCAAAGCGGCACAAGCAGAGACGGCAGAACCTACGGCACAATGGGCTCTGCGGGCAAGCCCGAAAATCACATTTATGTTACAACCTCCGAGCCCTATAACCGCGTTATTAAAAAGGCGAATTATGTGAACGAGCCAAAGGGCGCGGCGGAAAATATCAAGGAAGTAAACAAAGCCGAGGCATTCCCAATGAGTAAGGACAGAGCTCCCGTATCGGCGGAGGAGTTCAGTGAAAAGGATATTGCGGATATTACCCGCGAGGTCGTTTCACGCATACTCGGCTCACAGAAATAAGCAGGTAACCGGTATAACCGGACCGAATATATCAAGTAATTTCATTTTATAATGGAGGAAAAAATCATGGCAAAAACAACAGAAGCATTAGGAATGGTAGAAACCAAAGGCCTCGTTGCATCAATCGAAGCGGCTGATGCAATGGTAAAAGCGGCTAATGTAAGACTTTGCGGCAAGGTACACGTAGGCGGCGGTCTTGTTACCGTTATGGTACGCGGCGATGTCGGCGCAGTCAAGGCAGCTACCGAAGCAGGCGGCGCAGCAGCTGACCGCGTAGGCGAGCTTATCTCCGTTCACGTTATTCCCCGTCCGCACAGCGAGGTTGAGTACATTCTCCCCAATCTTGAATTCGACAAATAAGGTTAAACCGTGGAACTTGAAGGAATCGTGCGCGGCATAGTTGCCGATGCAGTAGACGGCTATCTGAATAATTCGGGCGCAGGCTGCGCCTCATCGGCTTCTGCTTTTGAAGTTCTTGCAGAGGCTTCGGGCCGTCATGTCCATTTGTCGGAGGCGGATGTGGAAAGGCTTTTCGGTGCGGGCTATAAGCTGACCGAAAAAAAGGCACTTTCGCAACCGGGGCAGTATGCCGCCGAGGAGCGCGTTACGCTTATCGGGCCGAAGGGTACGCTTAAAAATGTTGCGGTACTCGGTCCGCCGCGCGGTCATACGCAGGTCGAAATTTCGGCAAACGATGCACGCGAATTGGGGCTTAATCCGCCCGTTGCGCTTTCGGGAGATCTGTCAAAAGCCGCCGATATGCTCATAGCCTCAAAGGATGCGTTCCTTATGGCTGAAAAGAGCCTTATTATTGCAAGGAATCATCTGCATATGTCGCCCGAGGAGGCTGCCGCGGCAGGCGTTAAGGACGGCGACCTTGTGGATATTCGTATGCAGACCGAAAGACCGCTCACATTCAACGATGTGGTGGTGCGCTCGGGCAAGGCTCATAAGCTCGCGCTGCATATTGATTTTGACGAGGCGAATGCCTGCGGCTTTAAAAACGGCTGCAAGGCGTTTATAGTCGGTAAATCCTGCGGTGCGTGCCCCGCAAGCGTAAACAGCGGCACACAAGCAGCGCAGACACCGAAAAGCGCCGCGCGTGAATATCTGTTTGACGGCAGATTTCTTTCCGAGGTAACTGCGCGCGAAATTGCCGCATCGGGCTGCGAAACCGTCAAAGTAAAACCCGGCACAGTCATATCACCGCTGGCGAGAGATATATTGAATGACCGCCGCGTGATGATAACAGGACTGTGAGAGAAGGATGTGAGTACAGATGAATGAACAGACAGTACCTCAGGCTCTCGGTATGATAGAGGTGCGCGGAAGAATCGGCGCAATAGAAGGGCTCGATGCCGCATTGAAAGCGGCAAATGTGCGCTTTGTGAATATGGCGAAGGTCGGCGGAGGTTTAACTGCTGTTTTTGTTGAGGGCGATGTAGTTGCGGTAAAGGCGGCAACAGAAGCCGGCGGTGCCGCGGCTGACAGAGTATCCGAATTGATTTCGGTAC
>JAZUJG010000255.1:0-8837 GCA_045642645.1 Acutalibacteraceae bacterium
TTTCCGAGGGTTTGCTGTATGTTTCATTTATGAATGGCACAGGCATTGTAAGAATAATTCTTGACAGATGCAAAACCGCAAAAGCCGCCGACTTTGGTTATGCCGATTACGAGGATTTGCGCGGCAATACCGTCTTCTCGCAGTATTCGCTGCATTACGATGCCATGATTAAAGGCACCACCTGCGACTGCGGTATGAACTATGTTTACCGCCTGCGCGACAACAGCCTTATTATCATCGACGGCGGCGAAATGGAACAGTCCACCGATATTGCCGTTGCAGATTATCTCGATTTTCTGCATACGCTTACCGGCACAAACAGCGGCGAAAAAATGCGTGTTTCGCTTTGGCTTTGCACGCATCCTCACAATGACCACACCGATTTTGTCGCAAAGCTTATGCGCTTTCATTCCGATGAAATCTCTATTGAGCGCACTGCCTTCAGCTTTTGCTATTCGCAGAATACAAAGCATTCGCCGTCTGTACTTACTGCAGAACAGCGCCTTATGGAAAAACACCCCGATGTTGAGTATTTGAGGCTTCACGCCGGCAATAAGTTCCATATTGCCAATGCGCTCGTAGAAGTGCTCGTTTCAAGTGAGGATACCATAGATGTTGACGATGAGGATATTATCCCCGGTACTAACGATACATCCGTGGTGTTTAAAATCACAGCAGACGGCTCATCTGCTTTGTTTCTTGCCGACTGCGCGTGGGTGAATGGCGATGTATTAAGATTGAATTATTCCGCCGATACTCTCAATGTCGATTTTATACAGGTCGCGCACCACGGCATAAACGATTTGCACGATGTCTACGAAAGCATAAAAGCAAAATTTGCATTACTGCCGCAGTGCAGAATGAATATGAATACGCGCTTTATTGCAAACTACACACATCTTTGCGAGCTTTACGGCGAAAGCAATATTCTCTTTGCCAACGATGCGACCGATATTTTCACATTGAAAAACGGCACCGTTTCACACACCCAAAGGGCGCATGTCGGTACCGCTTACGACAATTCCGAATATTAAAGCAGTTTTTCCATAGTCCTGTGGGGGATTCCGGCATCGTCAAAAATATCGGAAACCACCGTAAGACCGCATTTCTCATAAAAAGGTATCGCTTGGCACTGTGCGCCGAGCGTTATTTTTTTCATTCCGGGGTAATATCTTTCGGCAAATGCGAGCGCCGCCCTGCCGTAACCTGCGCCGCGCCGTGATTTTTTAATACAAAGCCTTTGCAGGTGAATGGTATCGCCGTTTTCTATTGTACAGCGGAATGTACCCGCCGCACCGTTTTCATCTTCTATTATAAAGTGGTCGCACGCGGCTTCGGGGGAATCGTTTTCGTCCTTTTCAAGTTCAAACGGCACCTTTTGCTCATCCACAAAAACTTCATACCGTATTTCAAGGCATTTTTCAATATCTTCGGTTTTATAAATTCTCATTTTATCACTCCGTTCAAGTGGATTATACCGCACAATGATTCTCTTAGCAATAAAAACACCGAAATTCTTGATAATGCCTGAAAAATGTGGTAGTATTCTCTGCGGAAGTGATAATATGTTTATTTATGAAATGCACCAGCATACCGCGCCCTGCAGCGACTGCGGCAAAGGTGACCCTGCCGCAACCGTTTACGCATTAAAAGAAGCCGGCTTTTCGGGTGTGGTGCTTACCAACCATTTTTACCACGGTAATACAGGTATAAGCCGCGAGTTACCGTGGGCGGATTTCGTAGCCGCTTACGAAAACGATTACCTCGCCGCCAAAAAGGCAGGGGATGAAATCGGCTTTGATGTTGTTTTCGGCATAGAGGAGCATATCGGCAAGGGTAAGGAGATTATGCTCTACGGAATTACACCGGAGTTTTTATATCAGCACCCCGAGCTTCGCGACGGTACGCTTGAAAGCATCAGTAAAGCGACTCGCGAGTTCGGTGCTCTTGTTATTCAGGCGCATCCGTACCGCAACAGAAGCTATGTCACAGACCCCGATGAAAACCTGCCGCTTGAATATCTTGACGGCTTCGAGTCATATAATGTTTGTAATGTCGGTGATGAAAACGAGCGTGCCCACGCCTATGCCTTGCAGCACGGCTTAATAGAAACAGCAGGCTCCGATGCTCACGCCGAATTTCAAAAACTGCGCTACGGCATAAGCTGCTCTCACCGTATAAGAAATTCCGCCGAGCTTGTCGAAACGCTAAAATCCGGCGATTATGAGCTTTATTTAGGTTAACTCCCGCGCTTTATTCCGTCAATGGCGGTTTTCTCTATTCTTGAAACCTGCGCCTGCGAAATTCCTATTTCCTCGGCGACCTCGGTCTGTGTCATACCGCGCATAAATCTCATGGAAAGTATCTTTTTTTCCCGTTCGGGCAGTTTTCTGATTGATTCCGTAATCGACATTTCGTCTATCCAATCGCCGTCGCACTCATCGTCACCGAGCTGGTCCATAAGGTAAATGGTGTCGCCGCCGTTCTGGTAAACCGGCTCGTAAAACGAAACGGGTGTTATTATCGCTTCAAGCGCTATCACCACATCCGTTTCCGTCTTGCCTATTTCCTTTGCGATTTCGGCGGGTGTAGGCTCTCTGCCTTTTTCAAGGCTGAGCTTTTCGCGCGCCTGCATGGCGTGGTATGCCGTGTCACGCATCGAGCGCGAAACGCGTACGGGGTTGTTATCTCTCAGGTGGCGGCGTATTTCGCCTATAATCATCGGCACCGCATAGGTCGAAAAGCGCACCTCCTGCGTTAAGTCAAAATTGTCGATTGCTTTTATAAGCCCCACACACCCGACCTGGAACAAATCGTCAAGATTTTCACCTCGGTTTGAAAAACGCTGAATAACACTCAGCACCAGCTTCAGGTTTCCCGTAATCAGTTTTTCCCGCGCCGCCTTGTCGCCGTTATGTGCCTTAGCAAGCAAATCCTGCTTTTCCTTTTCGGTCATGGTTTTAAGCTTTGCGGTGTCAATACCGCATATTTCAACTTTATTAAACTGCATACACCCGCTCCTTTATTGAGTATGTAGCAGGCATATTAAGTTTTGCCCGAAAAGGCTGTTTTAATCGTTTTTTTATTTTAACAATAATGAATAATGTGTGAATTAACCACAAAATTTGCAAAACCGATTGACTTTTGGTATATATGTGGTATAATTGCTTTTGTAAGTTTGAATAAAGGAGGACTTTTTTATGAAAAAGGTTTTAAAGGTTATCGGCATTATCGCCGCTATCGCCGCTGCAGCTGCAGCCGTATATGTTATTATTGAAAAAATCAAAGCTAAAAACGCTCCCAAGGGCTACGATGAGGACAATTACGTTTCCTGCTCCTGCCTCGACGAAGACTTCGTCAGCGAAACAGTTTCCAAATAATTTATCAAGAACGCCTTTACGGGCGTTCTTTTTTTGCTTTTAATAATTTTAAAACACCGCGGCATAATAACACCGAGGTGTTTTTTTATGATGTTTTTAAAGGCCTTTCTTGTCGGCGGCATTATTTGCGTAATCGGTCAGCTGCTTATAGATAAAACCAAGCTTACCCCCGGCAGAATACTCGTGCTTTATGTAATAGCCGGCGTCGTACTCGGTGCTCTCGGCGTTTTTAAGTATATCGAGCAGTTTGCCGGCGCGGGCGCAACCGTGCCGCTTCTGGGCTTCGGCGCTCTGCTTGCCGACGGCACAAAAGCCGCCGTTGCCGAAAAGGGGATCACGGGTATATTGACCGGCCCGCTTACAGCAGGCGCCGGCGGCATTATGGCGGCGGTTCTGTGCGGTATAGTGATGTCGTTCATAGTTAAGCCGAAGGCAAAATAATATTTCTGATTTAACAAAATTTTAACATTGTTGCGTTACTTTTACGGTGGTGATTATTATGGTATGTGTTCTTATAGTTGAAGATGATCCGCGCTTCAATAAAATGCTTTGCTCGTGTCTTGCAAACGCGGGCTATAACCCCGTTGGCTGTCTCAGCGCAGCTGACGCCTTTTCGCAAATGGAAAAGATGTCTTTCGATATCATAATTTCCGATATTATGATGAAGGAAACCGACGGCTTCGAGTTTGCCGAGCAGGTGCGCCTTATGTACGATAAAATACCCATTCTCTTTCTCACCGCGCGTGACGATATCAAGTCCAAGGAGCGCGGTTACAGAATAGGTATAGACGATTATATGGTCAAGCCCATAGATTTCAAGGAGCTTATCATGCGCATAGAGGCGGTGCTGCGCCGCGCCGGCATAGCCAATAAGCGCAAGCTTGTAATAGGCGACCTCACACTCGATTCCGACGAATGTGCCGCTTATGTGAACGGCAAAAACATAGACCTTTCCGTCAAGGAGTTCAATGTGCTTTTTAAAATGCTTTCTTACCCCAAGCGTACATTTACTCGCACAAACCTTATGAACGATATCTGGGGCTACGACAGCGAAAGTCTGCCGCGAACCGTTGATGTGTGCATCACAAAAATCAGAAGTAAGCTCGAAAATTGCAATTCGGTCGAAATCGTCACCGTTCACGGTCTCGGCTATAAGGCGGTGATTACCGAATGAAGCGCCAACGCCTGCCGCGCGAGGAAAGAATACCTTTTGTTCGCAGTATCCTCAATGAGTTTTTCTCGGTTTTTATAGTAGTATTCGTCAATGTCTACATAATGGTTTTCCTTTACAACAAGCTGCTCGCAACAGATTACAGCATACTGAAAATTTCCGTTTTTATGCTTTTGAATCTCATCTTTGCGTGTGCGATTGTGAGTGTGGCGATTTACTTTTTCAGAGTCCGTGTTCTGACGCGGGGCGTGCACGAGATCTGCCGCGCCGCACAAAAGGTGTCAGGCGGCGATTTTAAAGTAAGGGTAAAAACCCGCTCCGACAAAACCGTTAATACCGAAATCGACCTTCTTAAAATCAATTTCAACAAAATGGTAGAGGAGCTCGGCTCCATAGAAACCCTGCGCGACGATTTTATTGCCGATGTTTCGCACGAAATAAAAACGCCTTTAAGTGTTATACAGGGCTACGCCGATTTACTGCAGGGCTCGGGTATTTCGGATGCCGAGCGCGCCGAGTACACCGCACTTCTGGATGAAGCAGTGCACAAGCTCAATTCACTTGTTACCAATCTTTTGAAGCTGAATAAGGTCGAAAACAGCGGCATAATCCAATTCACAAAATTTGATCTCGGTGAGCAGCTGCGCGGCTGTGTTCTTGAAATTTTGGACAAAGCCGAGGAAAAGGGGATCGAGTTCGAAATCGATATAGATGATGCCGTAGTCGAAAACGAACAGACAATGCTTGAGCTTGTATGGAAGAATCTTTTAAGCAATGCCGTGAAGTTTACCGAAGGCGGCGGCACGATTAAGGTCGGACTTAAAGCCAATAATAAAAATGCGGTCATAACCGTTTCGGACACCGGCTGCGGTATGAGTAAGGAAACGCTCGAGCATATTTTCGATAAATTCTATCAGGGTGATACCTCCCATTCGCAGGAGGGCAACGGCCTCGGTCTTGCCATAGTCGAACGCATTGTGACATTAACAAACTGTAAGCTTAAGGTCAAAAGCAAGCAGGGTGCGGGAACTCGCTTTGAGATCGCCGTACCGTATTCTGCCGATGCTTAACATTTCTTTAACAAAGTTGATTTAACATAAAAAAATCGAAGGCGGTGAAAAAGTGAGGAATAAAGCCGAAAAAGATGAAGCAACAAACACAAAGAGCAAAAAGACGACGCTCATTATTCTTGAAGTCGCAATTCTTATTACAATAATCGCCGGCATAGTCATAGTTTTCGGCAGCAGGGGCGGCAATAAAATAGTTTACGAGTCCAAGCCGTATGTCTACCATTCGGTCATTGCCGATGAAACCACGCGCAAAAGGAGCGATCTCACTTCCGCCGACCCCCAAAACACAGGCGGTACCACAGGCTCGGGACTCGGTCTTGATTTTAATTATAACCCCGACAGTGCCGTTAACGCACTGCCCGACCCGTCAGGCTGGAGCCGCTCACAGATTTTGCGTACGGCTTCCGATGCCATAAGAAAAACCAAGGCTTATATGAATCCCGTTACCGTCGAGCACAGCGAAGCATTTGTGGCGAATATCACAGAATGCACGGGCGGCGCAATAGTAAAAACCGTTGCCAATCTTATGATGGGGTGGATCGTAAAGCCCGTAAATGAAACTTTGCAGTTCAGTAACGGTATGGCTGTAAATTCCGAGGGCGAAAATATACAACTGCTCTTACCAAAACACGGCGATTTTACTCTTACCGAATCCGGTATTTCCGATGCCGCCGTATTCATAAGCAATAACGAGTATGTTATCAGGCTCAATATAGTTCGCGAAAGTGTCGGTATGTACGATGTTCCCGTTCATAACGCCGCATCTATCGGTTATCTCGATGTTGCAAATTACGATATCAGCTTCCTTACAGTCGATTCCGCCGAGGTGCAGTATAAGGGCTCGTCAATAGAGCTTCGCATAAATTCCGACGGCTATGTTACCGCCGCCACATATAAAATACCGCTTAATGTTAAGGGTACGGGTCACCGCGGCGACATCAGCGGTGCGCTCACCTTTGACGGCGAGCAGTCTGAAGTCTGGAAATTCAATTGGTGAAAACCAGGGAGGAATAAAAATGGGTGCACTTAAAGAGAAAGCCATCAAGTATGCCATAAAGCAGGGCATACGCTATGTCCGCAAGGATTACGATACCAACTCACTCAAGCTGATTGATTTCGGTATGCGCCATGTCAAAAAGGATATTTATATCCGCGTTCTCAAAAGGCTCAGAGAAGGGCTTACCCGTCCCGGCAATATGTGGGCGGTTTATTTCAAAAAGCTCGTCACCGAAACCGACCCCACTATTATCGAAAAGCTCGTTTCTCCGTTTGTCAATGCCGTTCTCAAGAGCTATGACAGACGCCTTGAGTCTATGAAAAAATACGACTGCAATATTCCGTGGGCGATCCTCATTGACCCCACAGCCGCCTGCAACCTCAAGTGCAAGGGCTGCTGGGCAGCGGAATACGGCAAAAACACCCAGCTTACTTACGATGACCTCAACAAAATCATCACCGAGGGCAAGGCGCTCGGTACATACGCATACCTTTACACCGGCGGTGAGCCTCTTATGAGGAAGAAGGATATCATCCGCCTTTGCCGCGAAAACCCGGATTGCGTATTCCTTGCATTCACCAACGGCACTCTCTGCGACGATGCCTTTGCCGATGAGGTCAAGAGTGTCGGCAACTTCTTCCTTACATTCTCTATTGAGGGTAATGAGGAAACCACCGATTTCCGTCGCGGTGAAGGCACATATAAAGCCGTTGTCGAGGCTATGGGCAGACTCAAAAAACGCGGTATCCCGTTCGGAGCATCGCTTTGCTACACCAAGTACAATGCAGAGGTCATCGCTTCCGATGAATACGCCGATTTTCTTATCGACCTCGGCGTAGCGTATGCGTGGTATTTCACATTCGTTCCAGTCGGCAAGGGTGCTTCGGCTGACCTTATGGCAACTGCCGAGCAGCGTAAGCTTATGTACGACCAGGTGCGTAAATGGCGCTTTACCGAAACCAAGCCTTTCTTCACCATAGATTTCTTTAATGACGGCGAATATGTCGGCGGCTGTGTTGCAGGCGGCAAGCAGTATTTCCATATAAGCGCAAACGGCGACTGCGAGCCTTGCGTGTTTGCACATTACTCCAATGCCAATATTAAAGAAGTTCACCTTATCGACGTTCTCAGAAGTCCCATATTTATGGCTTACAGAGCGCATCAGCCGTTCAGCGACAATATGCTTCGTCCGTGTCCCGTTATGGATAACCCCGGCGCTATCAAGCAGATGGTGCACGAAAGCGGCGCAAAGCCCACCGACCTTGCAAATCCCGAGGAGGTCGACGAGCTCTTTGCCAAAACAGTCGATGTCGCAAAGCGCTGGAAAGAAACTGCCGATAAAATGGCTGATGAACACGGCTTCGTCAAGTTCCATATCAGAAGCGTAAAATTCTATGAGGATGTAGAAGCCAAGAGATTGCGCGACTTTAAAGAGTTTGAATAATCAAAAATTTCGGAGGAATCGTTTTGACTGTTGAAAAGAAACTGCAACGGGCAATAAACGCTGAATCCGTGGGTGTTTCTTCCCCGGTCATTCAACAGATGATCGGGGATATGTATTCTCACGGTGTAAATATCCATTCCATTATGGTACTGCGGCACGGCAAAGTTGCCTGCGAAGCGTGGAGCGCCCCGCTTACGCCCGAAATACCGCATCAGGTGTTTTCCGTCAGCAAGAGCGTGCTTGCAACCGCATACGGCTTTGCGCTCGATGAGGGCAAAATCGAAAAAACAACCCGTTTTCTCGATGTTTTCCCCGAGCTTCAACCCCAAAAACGCGACGAAAATCTTGAAAAGCTCACGATCCACCATCTTCTCACAATGACATCGGGCAAAAAGACTGCACTCAAAGCCGACCGCAACGGCGATTGGCTCGCGCAGTTCGTAAAGCTCGGTTGGGATTTTGCTCCCGGTGAAAGCTGGCGCTATGTAAGCGAAAATTTCTATGCGGCAGCGGCTATGCTCACCAAGGTCCTCGGTATGTCAATTACCGAGTACCTCACACCGCGCCTTTTTGAGCCCCTCGGCATAGATGTGCCGTTTTGGGAAACCTCGCCCGCCGGTATTGAAGCGGGCGGCTGGGGCTTGATGCTCAAAACCGAGGACATGGCAAAGTTTATTCTCTGTTATCACGACGGCGGCAGATTCAATGGTGAGCAGGTGATTCCCGCGTGGTTTGCAAAAGAAGCAACTTCAAAAATCAGCTCCAATGACCATTG
>JAZUJG010000256.1:0-5373 GCA_045642645.1 Acutalibacteraceae bacterium
TTCCGCGAGCTTATGCAGTGCGGTGTTGAGTGCTTCGGCGAAGTCGGCACCGAAAATGTTGTGGAGGTAATCGGTCTTGCGTGCGAAAGCCTCGCGGCAGTCACAAATAAATTCGTGCTTGCACTTTCAAATCTTACTGTGCTTGAATACGCTGTTTCGCAGCTCGGCATTCCGAATGAAGCCAACGCCGCGCTTTATAAAAGCATAGGTGAAAAGAACCGCCACGCCATAAAAAATATATGTGCCGAGCACGGCGTAAGCACAGAAAAAACCGAGAAGCTTCTCAGACTCGTTTCGCTTCACGGCGGTATAAAAGAGATTAAGTCCGAGCTTTCCGCCCTGCTTCCCGACGGTGATTTCAGGGAGTTTTTCTGCATACTCACCAAGCTTGAAAATGACGGCTTTTCGCGCAATGTGAAAGTGGATTTTTCGGTGACGGACGATATAAATTATTATAACGGAATAGTTTTCAAGGGCTTTGTCAAGGGCGTACCCAATGCGGTGCTTTCCGGCGGACAGTATGACAAGCTTATGAAAAAACTCGGCAGAAAATCATCTGCGGTCGGCTTTGCGGTTTATATTGATACGCTCGCAGGTGTTGAACACGGCGAGACTGCTGCCGCCGAGGATGACGGATTCGTGAATGTGGCATTACCCAAGGGCAGACTCGGCGAGCGCGTCTACGGTATGTTCGCAAAGGCGGGTTTTGAGTGCCCGTCAATACTTGAAAACAACCGCAAGCTCGTTTTTGAGAACGGCAAAAAGAAAATTCGATTTTTCTGGGTAAAGCCCTCCGATGTCGCCGTTTATGTTGAGCACGGCGCAGCGGATATCGGCGTAGTCGGCAAGGATATTTTAGAGGAGCAGGAGCCCGATGTTTTTGAAATGCTCGACCTCAAAACAGGCAACTGCTATATGGCGGTTGCGGCACCCAAGGAAAGCAATTACGACAAGAAGCAAAAGCTTGTCGTTGCCACCACATTTTCAAATATTGCCAAAAAATACTACCGTTCAACAGGCAGGGATATCGACATTATCCACCTTAACGGCTCCATAGAAATTGCGCCCATTCTCGGCATAGCCGATGTAATTGTCGATATCGTGGAAACGGGCACGACTCTTAAAGAAAATAATCTTGAGGTAAAAGAACACATTATGCCCATAAGCGCAAGGCTTATTTCAAACAAAGCCTCGTTCAGATTCAAATGCGTTCAAATCGAAAATATTGCGGAAAAGCTTTCTGCTGCTGCGGAGGGAGAAAAATGATTAAAATACTTAAATGCGGCGAAGTTCCGAACAGCGAGATTTTTGCACGCACCGAGCCGACCGTGAATGTTGAAGCGGTCGTCGCCGAAATTATAGAAAACGTTAAGCAGAACGGCGACAAGGCGCTTTTTGAATATTGCAAAAAATTCGATAAGGCAGAGCTTTCGTCACTGCTTGTAAGCGAAGCGGAAATTGAAGAAGCGGTGGCTTCGGTCGAGCCGGAATTTCTCGCCATACTCGAAAAAGCGGCGGCAAATATCCGTAAATTCCACGAAAAGCAGAAGCGCAACAGTTTTATTATAAACGATGAGGACGGCATTGTTATCGGGCAGAAAATCATACCCGTTGACCGTGCGGGACTGTATGTTCCCGGCGGCACGGCGGCATACCCCTCAACCGTTTTAATGGACTCCATTCCGGCAAAAATCGCAGGTGTCAGGGAGGTAGTTATCGTCACGCCTCCCAATGCTCAGGGCAAAATAAATCCCGTTATTCTTGCCGCGGCAAGTGTTGCGGGGGTAGACAAAATCTTTAAGGTCGGCGGCGCGCAGGCAATAGCCGCCCTCGCATACGGTACCGAAACCGTGCCCAAGGTCGACAAAATCGTAGGCCCCGGTAATGCCTTTGTTGCGGAAGCCAAAAAGCAGGTGTTCGGTAAGGTTTCCATTGATATGATTGCAGGCCCGAGTGAAATTCTCATTGTTGCCGACGGCAAAACCAACCCCGTTCACGCGGCGGCAGATCTGCTTTCGCAGGCGGAGCACGACAAAATGGCGTCCGCCGTACTTGTTACCGACAGTGAACTGCTTGCACAGGCTGTTCAGGCAGAGCTCGAAATTCAGATACCCAAGCTTGAACGCGCCGAAATAGCGCGCGCATCCATAGATAATAACGGCAAGATAATTGTTGCAGAGTCACTTTTCGATGCCATTGACATTGCAAACGAAATAGCGCCCGAGCACCTTGAACTGTGTGTGGATAATCCGTTTGATTACCTTGATGCAATTCGTCACGCGGGCTCGGTATTTATGGGCAGGAACTGCCCCGAAGCGCTCGGTGATTACTTTGCGGGCCCCAACCATACTTTGCCCACAAGCGGCACCGCGAAGTTTTCAAGTCCGCTTTCGGTGGATGATTTTATTAAGAAAACACAGTACACCTACTATACGCACAATGCTCTTAAACGCGTGGCTGCCGATGTTGCCTTCTTTGCCGAAAAAGAGGGGCTTACCGCGCACGCAAAAAGCGCCGTTGTAAGAACGGAGGGCGAAAAATGAGCAGATTTTTCAGCGAAAAATACGCTTCTTTGACACCCTACACTCCGGGTGAGCAGCCGCAGGAGCGTAAATATCTGAAGCTTAATACCAATGAGTCACCGTTTCCGCCGTCGCCTTATGCGCAAAGGCTTGCAAGGCAGGCGGCAGGCGATTTACAGCTTTACTCCGACCCGGAGTGCAAGGCGCTTGTGAAAGTCGCCGCCGAAAAACTCGGTTTGGCGGAAAATGAAATTCTTTTTACAAACGGCTCAGATGAAATACTCAATTTTGCATATATGGCGTTCTGTGACGAAAGTCACCCGGCGGTTTTCCCGAATATCACATACGGCTTTTACCCCGTATTTGCCAATATCAACCACATTCCATATACTGAAATTCCGCTTAATGATGATTTTACGGTCAATGTGAATGATTATATCGGCATAAACAAAACCGTATTTATCGCAAACCCCAATGCCCCCACGGGCATAGCGCTCTCCAAGGCGGAAATCGAAAAAATAGTGGCATCCAACCCCGATAATGTGGTTGTGGTGGATGAAGCTTATGTCGATTTCGGCGCAGAGAGCTGCCTTGATTTGATACACAAATACAAAAATCTACTCGTGTGCCAGACTTTTTCAAAATCGCGTTCGCTTGCAGGTGCAAGGCTCGGCTTCGGCGCGGCTTGCAGTGAGCTTATTCGTGATTTGAATACCGTTAAATATTCCACCAATCCGTACAATATCAACCGGATGACCATGGCGGCAGGCATCGGCGCAATAAGCGATACCGAATATTTTGAAAATAACTGCAAAAAGATAATCGAAGCGCGCGAATTTACCGCCGCCGAGCTCAAAAAACTCGGCTTTACAATGACCGAGTCGAGCAGTAATTTTATTTTCGCAAAGCATCCGAATGTAAGCGGTATGGATATCTACCTTTCGCTTAAAGAAAACGGCGTGCTTATACGCCACTTTGAAACTCCGCTTTTGAAGGATTATAACCGCATAACAGTCGGCAGTTTTGAGCAGATGCAGCAGTTTATTGCGGTGCTTACTCAGGTTCTGGAGGCGAAAAAATGAGAATATCAGAGGTTAAAAGAACTACCGCCGAAACCGACATTTACCTTAAATTGAATCTTGACGGCAGCGGCAAAAGCACGCTCGATACGGGCTGCGGCTTTCTTGACCACATGCTCACGCTGTTCGCTTCGCACGGCAGATTTGATTTGGATGTAACCTGCAAGGGCGATACTTACGTTGACTACCACCACACCGTTGAGGATATAGGCATAGCGCTCGGCACGGCGTTCAAACAAGCGCTCGGCGACAAGCGCGGTATTCACCGCTACGGCGATACATTTCTGCCCATGGATGAAACGCTTGTGCTTACGGCGGTCGATTTTTCGGGCAGAGCATTCCTCGGCTGCGATTTGAAAATACCTACCGAAAAGGTGGGCGATTTCGACACCGAACTTGTGGAGGAATTCTTTTACGGCTTTATAAGGCAGGCGGAGTGTTCCCTGCATTTAAGATATATCGCCGGCAAAAATTCGCACCATATCATTGAGGGCGCGTTCAAATCCGCTGCAAGAAGCCTGCGCGATGCAGTCAGTATCGACGAGGAATTTAAAAACGAAATACCGTCAACAAAGGGAGTTTTATAATGACCGCAATTATAGATTACGGCGTGGGCAATCTGTTTTCGCTTGTTTCGTCGCTTAAAAAAATAGGCGAGGATGCGGTGATTACCGCCGAAAAAAGCGTGCTGCGCTCTGCTGACAGAATCATTCTGCCGGGCGTGGGTGCGTTCTGCGATGCCGCCGAAAAGCTCGCAAAATCCGGACTTGTGTCCGTTCTTACCGAACAGATAGCAAAGGGCGTGCCCGTTATGGGTATATGCCTGGGTATGCAGCTTATGTTCAAAAAAAGCTACGAGTACGGCGAGTACGAGGGGCTTGGGCTTATTGACGGCGTAATAAAGCCGATTGCCGATTATGTTACCGACCTCAAAATTCCGCACATGGGGTGGAATGCTCTTAAATTCAAGGGCGCAAAGCATCCGCTTTTTAAGTATGTGAACGAGGGCGAGTGCGTTTATTTTGTCCATTCGTTTTACGGCGTTGACTGCGCCGAAAATACCGTTGCCGTTTCGGAATACGGTGTGGATATCACCGCCGCCGTTGCCGCCGAAAATGTTATGGGCTGTCAGTTTCACCCCGAAAAAAGCGGCGAAACGGGGCTTAACAT
This sequence comes from Acutalibacteraceae bacterium, assembly GCA_045642645.1. Taxonomy (GTDB): domain Bacteria; phylum Bacillota; class Clostridia; order Oscillospirales; family Acutalibacteraceae; genus DTU089. The sequence goes on from JAZUJG010000256.1 coordinate 4,772, forward strand.
TCTTCGCGCGTTCTGCGAAATGAAAGCAGGTGCCTTATGCTGATATTTCCCGCAATAGATTTATATGAGGGCGAGGCGGTGCGGCTCTTTAAGGGCGATTACGCTCAAAAGACCGTTTACAGCACCGACCCCGTCGGCGTGGCGCTCGACTTCAAAAAGCAGGGCGCAACGCATATACACCTTGTTGATTTAGAGGGCGCAAAAAACGGCGATACGCCGAATTTTGACACCGTTTGCAGAATAAAAAACGAAAGCGGACTTTTCTGCGAAATAGGCGGCGGCATAAGGAGCCTTGAGGTTATTGAAAAATATGTTTCGGCAGGCATCGACCGCGTAATTCTCGGCACTGCCGCAGTTACCGAAGCGTGCTTCGTTGAAAAAGCAGTTGAAAAATACGGCGAAAAAATCGCCGTGGGCATTGATATAAAAGACGGCTTTGTTGCCATAAAGGGCTGGACGGAAAGCTCGGGTATAGATGCTTTCGATTTTTGCGAAAAGATGCGTAAAATAGGCGTTAAAACGCTTATCTGCACCGATATTTCCAAAGACGGCGCTATGGCGGGTACAAACCGCGCGCTTTACAAAGAGTTGAGCGAGCGCTT
>JAZUJG010000257.1:0-11778 GCA_045642645.1 Acutalibacteraceae bacterium
TATTGAAAAACACGGTTAAATCAAACTCACCCGGAATGAAAACCGTACCTGCCTCAACAACAATCAGATATGTGCCGGGACCTATGCCGACCTCACTCCAGCTTGAAGTAACGGTATTTATATATGCCTTGTAATTGGCAAGCTCGGAGTATGTTTTAGCTTTGTCATTTTCCATTTTATAAATGGTGATATGCCAGCCGTCGTCGACGATATCCTTAAGCTCCTCCTGCTCAAGCAGCAGGCTCAAGGCACCGCTGTCCTTAACCTCAAACATATATGTTTCCGTGTCCGAGGCATTCAGGATCTGCCCGTTGACAGTGGTGTTTACACCTATGAGCATAGGTGCATTAAATGTAAAGGCACTGTCCCTTGCCGTAAACGCATTAACAACTGCCGCAACGGCACAGACCGCCGCCGCTGCAAGAATAACGGCAAATATCGCTTTCAGCCTTTTACTCATCGCTCAAACTCCTTTTCAGCAATCCTTCAAAATCATCTGCGGCTTTGCAGACATCGGGCAAAGTATCGGTAAATGCGCAAAGCACCGTACCGCAGAATTCAATATTTGTAACGGAGCATATAAACCTGAGCTGCTGCTCCATATATGCACACTCGCCACCCGCCTTGCCCGATGCCGCGAGTAATACGGCTTTGCGGCGTTTTGCGGCTTTCGGCATTTTAGAGTGGGCGTAAAACCAGCTGTAATACGGCTGGAGCCTGTCGGTAAGCGCTTTTACGGGTGCGGTAAATGTGCCGTTATAAACGGGACTTGCAAACACAATCACATCGCAGTTTTCAAATTCGCTCATAAATCCGTCAAGGTCACGGTGACGGCACTCGCCGGTTTTATCGCACACACCACAGCCGTCGCAGAATTCAAACGCGGATTTATAAGAATCGAAAACGCTTACTTCACATTCATTCGCAAGATTCCCCAAAGCCCTTGCGAGTACGGTGTTCGTACAGCCGTTTTCGCGCGCCGAGCCTTTAATAACAAGTAATTTTTTCATTATTTATTAACGGCTCTGCCGCAGTACTTGCATATAAGCGTACCGTCGGCGGTTTCGTGGAAAAGCGGCGGCAGGTATTTTTCGGTCGAGGTTATGCAATCCTCGGCGCCGCAGAATGCATCGTGCGTTTTTTCCTCATAGCAGGGTGTGATTATTCTGCCCGCTCTGTTCATAACAAGCTTTAAAAGAATTGCGGTGCAGGCATCAACCGTGTAATCCATCTGCGAATAATACGCTGCATTCGGAAGTGAATCGACATACGGGTCAACCTCTTCACCCTTGGGGAATGCGTGCATAATCATAAGCTCGGGCTTCGCCGTCATCATAAGGCGTTCATCAAGTATGAAATTATGCTTACGCGCTTCATACATAATTTCGGAATCAAACGAACTCTTTTCAACCTTAGTCATATAAAGCAAGTCGAGTTCGGGAAGCACATCAAAAAGGTTATCGTAAACCGAATAAGCCTTGTCGCGCTTGTCCATTATCTTTATATACTCATCGGAAAGCGGCTTGCCGTTTACGGAAACGAAGTAAAACTCATTGCCGTTGTAAAGGTTGAGGCACTGCAGAAGATTACGTGCAAGCGCATTGTTTGAAAAGTCGCCAAGAAAGCCGATTTTCATATTGGAAACGTGCTTTTTTTCGTTCCAGACGGTTGCAAAATCGGCAAGTGTCTGCACCGGGTACGCCCTGCCGCCGTCACCTGCATTGACAACCGGCACGCCCGCATACATTGACATAGCCCTTGCCGCGCCTTTTTTCGGGTGATTTAAAACGATAATATCGGAGCAGGCGGTAAGAACCGCAGCCGCATCCTTAAAGGTTTCGCCCTCGGAAAGTTTAAAGTCAAACGACATACCGCCCATTCTCGTAACGGCACATTTGAAGAATGCTTCGCTGTTGCGCGCACCCTCATCAAATACCATTGCGACTGTGCGTTTTTCAAGCTGCGCGGCATAGGCGCTGCGATTTTCTTTGATATACGCCATCAAATTAAGCGCCTCGCGCAGACCCTCGCGTGAAAAATCGGTTATGTCCAGAAATCTTTTAAACTCCATAAAGACACTCCTTTAACTGATACTTGACGATACTTTCGCATAATAAACCATTATCTTGAGAATTATATCACATATTAAAGTAAAATAAAACAGAAATTTATCAAATTTATAATTTTTTCACATTTCCACAAAAATAAAAAAGCACGGATGTTGAAATCCGTACTTTTCTATCTGATGACTTACCGAAAATTATTCGGCAACGGGAGCCTCTACGGGGCAGGTGTCTGCGCAAGCGCCGCAATCAATGCAGGTAGCTGCGTCGATAACGTACTGACCGTCGCCCTCGGATATAGCCTCTACGGGGCAGCCTGCTGCGCAAGCGCCGCAAGAGATGCAAGCGTCTGTAATCTTATATGCCATTTTCTTGACCTCCTTGTAATGTTTTCTTAATTGTAACACATATTTTGTAAAATTCAATAGAATTTTGAATTATTCTTCAATATCCGTTGAGTCGGCATTCTGTTGCGGCTTTGCAGACTTTACTATTCTGACTTCCGCGCGGTTAAATTCCGCAGGCAGAGCCTCGGGTCTTCTGTCAAGCTTGACCTTGACAATGCCGGTTATAAGGTTATTTTCAACCACAATGCCCCTGCCCTCGCGGGTATCGACCACGGAATTCACGCGCGGTGTGATTTTCGCAAGGTACTCATAGGTATCCTGCTCGTATTTAAGGCAGCAAAGAAGTCTGCCGCAGGTGCCGCTGATTTTGGCTGGGTTGAGTGAAAGTCCCTGCTCCTTCGCCATTTTTATGGATACGGGGTGGAAATCGTTAAGGTACTGCGAGCAGCAGAACGGTCTGCCGCAAATGCCGAGACCGCCGAGCATTTTTGAAACATCGCGCACACCTATCTGGCGCATTTCTATTCTTGTGTGATACTGCGAAGCAAGATTTTTTACAAGCTCGCGGAAATCAACGCGGTCGTCGGATGTGAAATAGAAAAGCATTTTACTGCCGTCAAAAGCGCATTCGACCTCAACGAGCTTCATATCAAGACCGAGCACTTCAACGCGCTTTTCACAGAACGCGAATGCTTCTGTCTCTTTTTTGCGGTTTGCTTCAAGCGTTTTCAAATCCTGCGGTGTTGCAGATCTCACGATCTTTTTAAGCGGACTGACAATTTCACTTTCGTTTACGGTATGGTTGCCGTCTGCAACCTCGCCGCATTCAAGCCCGCGCACCGTTTCCACAATGACCATATCGCCTTTTTTGTAGGTGCAGTTTTCCGCAGGCTCAAAAAAATATGCTTTACCCGCTTCTTTAAAACGAATACTTACTACTTCTGCCATATATTTTCTCCGTCTGTTATAGTTTGGAACTCAACGCCGCCGAAAGCAGCGTGTAATTCGGGTTATTTTCAAGTGAGCGCGAAAATGCGCACACCGTATCGTATAAATCGAGCAATCTGCCGAGGCTTACGGTTTCGCTGAGCTTCTGCGACTCGGCGGTAAATTCTTCATACAGAGCCGCACCGCCGTTTTTTCGGGCATAAGCATCGCGCAAAAGATATTGCAATGCTTTGAGCACCTCGGCTGTAAGCTGCTTGTTGCCGTCAAGCGAAGCCGATGCGGCAATTTTGTCGAACTCATAGGGTGAGCCGATTGAAAGTGCGATTTTTTTTGCGGTTTCAACCGCTTTTTCGCCGAAATCCTCACCGCCGCTGCCAAGGCGCAGGCGCACCACCCTTGAAAGCACCGTACCTATAACTGCGCTGACGGTCTGCGATGTGAGAATGAACGCAGTATAAACGGGCGGCTCCTCCAGAATTTTGAGAAGTACATTCTGACACTCCTCGCTCATAAGCTGCATTTCGGTTATAATATACACCTTGGTTTTAGCTTCGTTCGGCGTTAAAAAAGCATCGGCGACCATTTGCTTCACATCGTTTTTAGCAAAGCTTTTTCTGTCATCGGGCTTTTTAACCGGAATAACATCAGGGTGTATTTTTTCATTGGTTTTACGGCAGTGCTCGCATACTCCGCAGGGTTTATCATCAGCCTCGCACACCATAAGCGAAGCAACAAACCGCGAAAGTTCCTCGCGCTCCTCGGCGGTGCCGCCGTCAATAAGCACGGCATGCGGCTTTTTGCCGTTTGTAAACATATTGGCTATGGCACCGTCAAGCGCCGAGCCGTTAAAGCTTTTAATCATAATTTCAAAAACTTATCGACATCTACCACAAACAGAGTTGCGCCGCCTATTGTTACTTCAACCGGAGCGGCACTTATGAAGCCCTCGCCCATAAACGGCGGCGCGGCGGGTATCATCTGTGTGCGCCTTGAACAGCAATTTCTGAAAATTTCCACAACCTCATCGACCTTTTCATCCTCCACACCGACAAGCACGGTAATGTTGCCGATTTTCAGAAATCCGCCGGAGGTGGAAAGCTTTGTTGCCTGAAAGCCGGATTTTGTAATCTGACCGAGCAGTTCGGAAGCATCATCACTGTTGATTATACCTATAACGAGTTTCACGGTACCATTCCTTTCTGAATAAATTATATTATCGTTTTGCGCGATTTACAACTGAAAATCATTTCCTCTAAACCACACCCGCAAACGCTATCATAACGGGTATTGTTATTATGCAGAAAAGCGAGCACATTGCAACGATTTTCGATGCCACGCCCATGTCCTTATCATACTTTGCGGCAAACATTACGGTATTGTTTGCACTCGGTGCGGATGCCGAAATAATGAGCGTGGTAAGCAGTGCCCCGCTTATGCCGCAAAGGCGGAATATTGCAAGCATTGCCGCAGGCAGCACAAGCAGTTTCAGAAGCACCACAAGGTAATTACGCTTATCCTTGAACATCGATTTCAAATCGGTATTTGCTATGTATGTGCCGAGAAACAGCATCGCAAGCGGCGTATTGAGATTTGAAATGTGGTCAACCGTTTTTTGCAGCACCACGGGCAGCTTTACGCCGAGCACGAAAAGCGGTGCACCTATAAGCACGGAAATAACGCCGGGATTGAGCACAAGCCTTTTCAGCTCAAACTTCACCTTTTTGCCGCCGTCGCGCGTCATAAGCCATATACCGTGTGTGAACGAAATAATGTTGAATGCCACAACTCCCGACGAGCAGTAGAACACGCCCTCATCACCGAGCATCGCCTGGCAGAGCGGCAGTGCCATATAACCCATATTGCCGTATGATACGGCATATTTGAACACCGCAGTATCGTTGCCCTCTTTTCTGAAAAACGGGAGCGCAAGCACAAGCCCCACAATGAGCGTGCCCGCCATACACACGAATGCTATACCGAACGATTTCGCGGTTTCGGAATTGAACTGCATGGACAGAAACGACTGCACAATAACCGTAGGCGTTGTAACATAAAACAGTAAATCGTTTGAAAGCTTTGCGGTGGACTGTTTGAAAATGCCTATCTTGTCAACCGCGAAGCCGACTGCCACTATCAGATACAGAATCGCAACCTGCTGCGCGGCAATCGCCATATTCTGAAAAAACATAGTGCACCCCACAAATACGAAACGGTATTACTTGTTTCTGTTTTTCAGCTCCGCAAGCGATACGGAAGAAATTTCCTCATCGAGCTTTGCGTATTCTTTATTCTTCTTTTTGCCGAAGAACATACCCTTTAAGGATTTGCGGGCTTTCTTTTCTTTAACCGGTTCTTCATCTTCATCTTCATCTTCTGTATATTCATCGTCAGCTTCAGCTTCTTCATCCTCCGCTTCGGCTACGGTGATATCTTCATCCGCCTGTTCCTCTTTAAAAGAGTCCGCTTCGTCGGCATCGTCAAAATTATATTTGAATTTGTCGGCATCTTCGTCAGCTTCGGAAGATTCGTCTTCGGCTGCATCATCCTCATCAAGTGCGATTTCGAATTCCTCGGCGGGAATATCGGCGGCTTCAAACGCATTTTCATAAGCCGCGTCCGAAACCTCTGCATCCTCCTGTGTTTCCTCGTAGACCGATTCTTCGGCAAGCTCCTCGGCTTCCTCTTCCGCTTCTTCAAATTCGGGCTCGAACACTTCTTCGGCAGGCGCTTCAAAGGCTTCCTCCGCTTCGGGCTCGAATTTTTCTTCACTGTCGCCGAAAATCTCATCGGTAACGCTCGGCTCAACGGCGGTTTCCTCCTCAAATGAAGGCATAAATTCGATTTCTTCTTCGACAGGTTCTTCCTCTATTGCGCTTTCGACAACCGGCTTTTCGGTATCGGCGGCAAAATAACCCGCGGCGGAAGAATTTTTCTTTTTGGTAACTGCTTCATCCTCATCGGGAAGCTCGACTTCGGTAACGGTTCTTCTGTTTTTGAGACCGTCTTTAAAGCCTACACCGAGCGAAGCGAAAATGTAAGAGAGAATAAACACAAGGCAGGCAAGGTCGGTAAAGTCGAATTCATTGCCCTTGACCGGCTCAAGACCAACCGCAAGCACCACGAGTCTGGGTACTGTTATAAGTGCGGTGAACAGAGCGGCGCTCAGGCCGTAGCCGTAAATGCCCCACATACTGTCCTGAGTGAAAACGCCGGTGGAAATGCGTGCGAATGTAAGGAAGAACAGCATAAGGAACACAAGTGTGAATATTTCAAACAATAATTCCGAAACGCTCAAAAAGCTGATTGCGTGCATCATACGCGAAACAAGCTTAGTCATACTCCAGCAAAGCGGAGAGAGCGCAAGAAGCTTGAATTCTCTGTACGAAGCCTTACCGTTGAGGTGGCTTATGGCAAATACCGCAAAGTAAATCACTGCGAAAAGAGCGAATACCATCTGCAGTATTGAGAACATACCCGCGGAGCCTGCAAGATTTGATTTAAGTATTGAAATGTAAATCGAAACGGAGTTCTGCCGCGTGGGGAATATTGCGCGTTCAACGGACACAATATCGTAAACAAGTGCAGCAGCCATAACGGCGCCGGTTATGCCGAGCACGGGATTCTTGCCAACGGGAAGCTTCGGCGAGGGAACCTCCTTGCTTATAAAGCTGAGCAGCATAAACAGCAGCACGAAAATCGCAAGCGCCGCACCGAGCACTGTAATGGTAATATCCGATGATGTATAGAAACCGGTAACGGGGTCAACCAGCGCAAGAAGCTGGTAAACTCTGGTGGGAAGCACCACGAGCACCGCCGCCGCAAAAACGAAAAGCAGATATTTCATTTTTACCGCTTCGGATGAACCTTTAAGCTTATTCATAAATTCAAATCCTTTCTTACCGTTCTTCAAACGGGATGTACTCTTTATTGCCCTCGTAGTCGCTTACACGCTGTTCAATCGGTACATAATCCTTGCGGTGAGCAACATTCTTATATGCAGGGCGGATTACGCGGTTGCCCGTAACGAGCTCCTCCATTCTGTGAGCCGACCAGCCCGCAACGCGTGCAACGGCAAACAGAGGAGTGTAAAGGTCAACGGGAATACCGAGCATTTCATAAATAAGACCGGAGTAAAGGTCAACGTTGGCGCACATTTTTTTGGTGTTGTGCTTTTCGCTCGCAAAAATTTCGGGAGTGAGCTTTTCTATAAGCTGCAGGGCGGTAAGCTTATCGCCGAAGCCTTTTTCGTAAGCGATTTTTTCAGCCTCGCGCCTGAGTATCTTCTGACGGGGGTCGGACAGAGTGTAAACCGCGTGGCCCATACCGTAAACAAGACCGCTGCCGTCGCCTGCTTCTTTATTGATTACTTTTTTGAGGAAATCCGCGACCTGACCTTCATCGGTAATATCGGAGCAGGCTTCCTCCATATATTTGAGCATTTCGGCAACCTTGAGGTTTGCGCCGCCGTGGCGCGGACCTTTAAGCGAGCCTATGCTTGCCGCCAATGCGGCGTAAGTATCGGTACCGCTCGAAGTAAGCACACGCGCCGCAAATGCCGAGTTGTTACCGCCGCCGTGCTCTGCGTGAAGCATAAGGCAGATATCGAGAAGCTTTGCTTCTTCATCGGTAAACTCGTGGTTTGAACGGGTGGTGTAGAGAATCGCCTCGGCGGTGGAATGCTCGGGCTTCGGAAGATGCAGGTACATACTCTTTTTGTAGTAGTATCTGCGTTTCACCTGGTAGGCATAGGTCATTATCATGGGGAGCTTTGCAAGCACCTGTATGCTCTGACCGAGTACATTTTCTATCGAAAGATCGTCTGGGTCGGGGTCATAGGAATAAAGCGCAAGCACCGAGCGCGAAAGCTTGTTCATAATATTCGGTGACGGAGCTTTCATAATCATATCGTCAACGAAATCGTCGGGCAAATCGCGGTTTGTCGCAAGCAGCGCTTTAAAGCTTTCAAGCTGCTGTGCCGTGGGCAAAGTGCCGAAAAGCAGCAGATACGCGACCTCCTCATACCCGAAGCGATTTTCCGCTATACAACCGTCAACAAGGTCGTTTACATTCATACCGCGGTAGTGGAGTCTGCCCTCTATGGGTTGGCGTTCGCCGTCCTCCATATAATAGCCTTCGACCGAACAAATCTTGGTAAGACCTGCCATAACGCCGCTGCCGTCGCGGTTACGAAGGCCGCGCTTGACTTCGAATCTGTCGAAATACGAAGCGGGAACATCTATATTCTTTTTTATCTGTTCGCAAAGCGGAATAAGCTCCTCCTGCGGAATCGGGGAAATATATGATGACAAAAGAAAACACTCCTTGTACTAAACTTAAACAATAATTCATAATATTCTATAACAAAATTCGCTGAATGTCAATAAAAACAGCGCTGAAAAGGATGGTATAAATGAAGAAATATATTATTACGGTTTTTCTTGCTTTTGCAATAATGACGGCGGCGCCCGCAATCGTGCTCGGCACACCGCAAAAGGAGGCTGAAAACGGCGGGCTTGAGGTGGAAATCGACTCCGAAACCGCCGCGCAGAACACCGCAGAAGATGACGGCACAATCACCGTTTTCATATCCGCCGACGAAAAAAGCACCGTGCTTTCGGCATTTGAATATGTGTGCGGCAGCGTAGCCGCCGAAATGCCCGTAACATACTCGGACGAAGCGCTGAAAGCGCAGGCGGTGGCTTGCCTTACAAATGCGCTGAGAATGAAGAAAAGCGGCGGCGTGAACGGTGCGGATATCACCGACAGCAGCGCTACACACCAGGGGTATATGAGTATTGATACACGCCGCAAAAAATGGGGCGATGATTACGAAAAATACGAGCAGAAGCTGGAAAACGCCGTAAAGGCGGTGGAGGGCAAGGCTCTGTATTACAAGGGCGAATTATGCATTGCGGCATTCAGTGCACTGAGCAGCGGCACCACCGAAAGCGCCGAAAATGCCTGGGGTGAAAATGTGCCGTACCTTGTAAGTGTGCAGAGCAAATGCGACAGGCTCTCGCCGTATTATTCAACGGCAGTCACATACGACACCGCGCAGTTTTCGGAATGTGCAAAAGCTCTCGGAATTGACTTTGACGAAACGAAAGGACTTTCCGATTCCGTAAAAATCCTTGAAATTTCCGATGCAGGCACCGTACTTAAAGCCGAAATCCGAGGTGAAGAATTCACCGGCGCAGAGATACGCGAGGCATTCGCACTCAAAAGTCCCTGCTTTGCGGTGCAATGCGGCGAAAAGAGCGTAACCTTCAGCGTTTCGGGTTACGGTCACGGCGTGGGTATGAGCCAGTACGGTGCGGATTATATGGCAAAGCAGGGGCGCACCTATGAAGAAATACTCGCACACTATTACAAGGGCGCAAAAGTAAAATAGCTCTTTTAATGTTGTTGAAAATGGTGTATAATGAATTATCTTTTGAACGGGAAGTGAAAAAATGAAGAAAGCGGCAGTCGGTATTATTGCCCATGTTGATGCAGGCAAAACCACGCTTGCGGAGGCTATGCTCTACAAAGCGGGTGCAATTCGCAGGCAGGGGCGCGTTGACAACGGCGATACTGTTATGGATACGCATATTCTCGAACGCGAGCGCGGCATAACCATATTTGCCGGGCAAGCCGTATTCACCCACAAGGATACCGAAATAACGCTGCTTGACACCCCCGGTCACGTCGATTTTTCGGCGGAAACGGAGCGAATACTCGATGTGCTTGATTACGCGGTGCTTGTAGTAAGCGGCACCGACGGCGTACAAGCGCACACGCGCACACTGTGGAAACTTTTAAAGCTCTACAATGTGCCGACTTTCATTTTTGTTACCAAAAACGACCTTGCGCGCAGGGAACGTACCGAGCTTATAGCCGAGCTCAAGGAATACTGCGGCGACTGCTGTATTGATTTCAGCCCCGACTGCGAGGAGGAACGCAATGAGCAGCTTGCCATATGCCGCGAGGATATACTTGAAAAATACCTTGACGGCGTTATGCCGAACACCGATACCGTTGCTTCGCTTATAAAAAGCAGGCTTGCAGTCCCCTGCTTTTTCGGCTCGGGGCTTAAAAACGAGGGTATTGATGAATTCCTCGATGCGCTTGATTTATATATACGCGAAAGCGAACACCCCGCGGAATTCGGCGCAAAGGTATTTAAAATAAGCCGCGACGAGCGCGGCGAAAGGCTTGTGCACCTTAAAATAACGGGCGGTGCGCTTAAAGTTAAAAGCACCGTCACCGTAGACGGCGAGGAAGAAAAAATAAATTCCCTGCGTATATATTCGGGCACGAAGTACACCGCAGTTGATGAAGCGGCAGCAGGTACGGTGTGTGCGGTCACCGGGCTTTCAACGCAGAGCGGTGACGGGCTCGGCACCGAAAAATCGCGCGGGAGAGCGATTCTGGAGCCGGTCATGACATACAGAGTCATACTGCCCGAGGGCTGCGATGCGAAGCAGTTTATGCCCAAATTAAAACAGCTCGAGGAGGAAGACCCGATGCTTAAAGTATCGTGGAATTCTCATTTGCAGGAAATAAATGTTGCCATAATGGGCGAAATACAAGCCGAAATTTTAAAGGCTCTTGTACTGCAGAGATTCGATGTTAAAATCGAAACCGACCGCGGCAGAGTTATGTATAAGGAAACCATTGAAAACACCGTTGAGGGTGTGGGGCATTACGAGCCGCTGCGGCACTATGCCGAGGTGCATCTTTTGATGGAGCCGCTTACGGCAGGCAGCGGTCTGCAGTTTGAAACGCGGTGCAGCGAGGATTCGCTTGACCGCAACTGGCAGCGCCTTATACTTATGCACCTTGCGGAGAAAAAACATCTCGGCGTGCTGACCGGCTCCCCCGTTACCGATATGAAAATCACGCTTATGGCGGGGCGCGCCCACTTGAAGCACACCGAGGGCGGCGATTTTCGGCAGGCAACATACCGCGCGGTGCGCCACGGGCTTATGCAGGCGCAGTCAAAGCTGCTTGAACCGTATTACGATTTTCGGCTTGAAGTGCCGACCGAGCTTATAGGCAGAGCCATAAGCGATATAAAAATGCGCCACGGCACATTTGAAGCGCCGCAGGATACGGGCGGTTTTTCGGTGCTTACGGGCACCGCACCCGTTACGGCACTGAACGGCTATTCCTCCGAGGTTGCCGCATACACGGGCGGCAACGGCAGGCTTTTCTGCGAACTGAGCGGCTACGGCGAATGCCATAACCCCGATGAAATAATTGCCGAATACGGCTACGATGCCGAGGGCGACCTTGAAAACACGCCCGATTCGGTATTCTGCGCACACGGCGGCGGATTCAATGTAAAGTGGGACAAGGTGACGGAATATATGCACCTTGAAAGCTGCCTGAAAAAGAAAACGGCCGACACAGTCGGCGTAAATGCGCGCAATTTCCAC
>JAZUJG010000258.1:0-10820 GCA_045642645.1 Acutalibacteraceae bacterium
GTGATTGTGTCGATGATGCTGCCGAAATCGAGAGAGCCGAGATCGGGAAGCTCAAGACCGCCGAAAAGACCCATGATGGTGTCGAGTATGCCGCCGCCCGATGAATCGCCGCCGGAGGACTGAGTTGTTTCTTCCTCTTTGGTGGTTTCGGGAGCCTTGGTAGTCTCGGGAGCCTTTGTGGTTTCGGGAGCCTTGGTGGTGGGAGCGGCAGTTGTGGGAGCAGCGGTTGTGTTCTGGCTGCCGCCGTTGCCGTTATTGGTGATTACCTGCTCAACGATGGTGGTATTTTTCTTACCGCTGTTTTTAAGCACAAGCGTTGTAGCAACAAGCCTGATTGCAGTGGTGGAAACGAGACCGATTACCAGACAGGCAGCGAGCAATAATGCAATAAGCTGCGTGTATTTTTTCTGATCTGTCTTTTTCATTCCGAATAACCTCCTAAGGTTTAAATTCCTTATCATTCTACACAAATATGCCCGAAAAGTCAACAACAAAAAGCGGTATTTGACGAAAAATATATGTCATTTGTTATTTTTGTGCAAAACACTCAATAATAGGCTTTCAATTTAGCAAAAGTGTTAATTGAAAATATATTATTAATAATATAAAATACTATTTGATATCTTGGCGTAGTTGCGCTTGCGCAATTCCGCCGCAAAAAGGAGAAAAAGTTATGAAAAATCGCAGATTAACGAAAATCATTGCCGTTATTCTCGCGCTTACGGTAGTTTTCTCTGCCGTCGGTGTCAGTGCGGGTGCTTCTCGTGCTTATGAGATTATCGACAACGACAATCCCATTATGGTTGTACTCTCCGACATACTTGATATGGTAGTCAGATTTCTTCTGAACCTCGTATCCGGCTGGTTCGGTGAGGCACCCGGCTTTATTTCGGCTGACGATATTGCTTCCGGCGAAGTAGATGTCAGCGAAAACTTCTACGAAGGCCGCGGCGCTGCTCTTTCAACCACAGCCGAAGACGGCGAAAAGTGGCACATCGGTTATGCCAACGCTTCACTCGTTCCCGATGATGTTACCAACGGCAATTACTTCCTCGGCGGTTACATCGCAATCGAAAACGGCTTCACCAATGTTGTTGAGGGCGTTATCGACGATATGAAGGTAAGATGCGTTGCCATCACCACCGGCACCGAAGATGATGTTGCGAACCACACCGACAAGGGCACAGCTCTTTTCGGCACAATCGACTGCATAGGCATCACCAATTCCGACATTAAAGATATCCGCGAGCTGCTTGCAGATTTCGCTGAAGAAAACAACATTGTTTCCATCAACATTGCTTCCGCACACTGCCACAGCGGTATCGATACCGAAGGTCTGTGGACCAATAACATCGTAAAGATCGTCAACAACGGTATCGTAAGTGCTCTCCAGATCGAAAGAGATCTCCAGCAGGGCACCAATCCCGAATATATGAAATTCCTCAAGCAGAAGGTTGCCGACGCTCTTAAGGAAGCTTACCTTGATATGAAGCCCGGTACTCTCACCTATTCAACAAAAGATGTTGGTCAGGATTATTTCAACAACAAGAACCGTCCTTCATCCGGTAAAGTTGACGAAAAGGGCAACAAAATTTTCGAAGTCAACGGTGATCCCGCTATCGCAATGACCGAAATCAACCGCTTCATCTTCACTCCCGAAGACGGCTCCAGACCCACTATGATGGTCAATATGAACGCTCACCCCGACGTTGCGGGTCTTCCCACCGAAAGCAACTCCGGCAGAGAGGTCAGCGGCGACTACGTTTACTACATCGGCGAATACCTTGACAATTACAAGGGCGAAGCCGCTCCCAACGGTTACAACTTCATGTTCTTCCAGGGTGCAATCGCAGGCATCTATATGGCACGCGGCGCTTCCAATGACAATGTTGAAATGGAAGAAAGATATGAACAGTCCAAGCGTTACGGTTATGAAATCGCAAGAATCTGCCTTGCTATGAACAAGACAGAGGACGAACTCCTTGCAGATGAGTACAACTGTGTTGCCGATTTCAACAAAGACGGCACCATCAAGAAGACCATCGCAGAGGAAATCGAAGAATACTATGTTGAGGGCGAAACCGGCTACTCCATCTGGTACAAGGATTGGGAGCCCGTCGGCATTGAAGATGTTGAGCCTTTCTTCAACATTTACCTCAAGCAGTCCGAGGTTCACATCTCCAACGACCTTATTGAAACCGCAGGCAAGCTTAACCTTGCAAACTACCAGGTAATCACTCACGAAGATGCAAACGGTCAGGTTTACTACACCACCTACACCGAGGTAGGCTTCGTTCAGTTCGGCAACAGCTTCAAGGCTGTTATGATGCCCGGTGAAATCTGCCAGGATCTTATCGTTAACGGTTCTTCACTCTACGGCAAATATGCCTGCACAAGCCGCGATGCTACTTTCTTTATGGGCAGCGGCACCAATGCAAAGGATATCTTCGGCATTGAAGATATCAAGTGCTTCGGTCTTTGCAACGATGCTATCGGCTATGTTGTTCCGCAGAACGACTTCACACAGGGCAACCCCGCCGACCATTACCACGAGTTCATCTCGCTCGGCGAATATGTAGGCACAGACCTGCTTGCAACTCTCGCTGAACTTGCAGGCGAAATAGCAGCTTAATCAATTCTGCGATTATTGAATAAATAAATTACCGCCGGCTATCGTAACGGGTAGCCGGCGGTACTGTTTTATATACATATAATAACTGCGGGCGGTTTCGTTATTTTCACCGCCCGCAGTAGTTTCGGATTTATATAATCAGATCCATCTTACCATTTGGCATCCTTATTATATACGCCGCCCTTGCCGATAAACGCCGCTTGCGTGAAATCGCCGGGGTTGTTTCTGATAATGTAATCGATATAGCTCATTGTCTGCCACGCGGTAAGCATATACCCTGCCGCGTTAAGATGCCCGCCGAGATAGAAATTGCGTTTGAACTTTTCATCGTGCGGCGGTGCGTATTCGGCAAAATCAAGCACATAAGTGAATTCAAAGAGCTTTGCGATTTCATAAAGCAGCGCTCTGTGGCTTTCAATTTTTTCATTTGCCTTGCGTTCGTCCGGCACCATTGTCATAAGGAATATTCTCGACTTGGGTGAAAT
Organism: Acutalibacteraceae bacterium; assembly: GCA_045642645.1. Taxonomy (GTDB): domain Bacteria; phylum Bacillota; class Clostridia; order Oscillospirales; family Acutalibacteraceae; genus DTU089. The sequence continues at coordinate 3,118 of JAZUJG010000258.1, forward strand.
CTCGCGGTAACGCTGAATAAGTGCGCCGTAGTAACCGGCAAAGGTTTTGGCATTGTTGCGGTAATCGTTAAGGTCAATATCGGCAACAGTACCAACCTCCTGCCCGGCGTTTATAATATCGTTTACACCGAGAGCGATAACATATGCCTGACAGGCTTTTTCGGGATTAAAGAAATCATTTGCCTCACCGAAGCTTGTCATATATTCGGATGCAGTCATTCCTCCGCGCGAAAAATTGAGCACCTCGCAGCCTGCGGCACGCGCCATATACTGCCCCCAGGAATACTCAAAATAATCGTGGTAACCTTTTTCGTTTTTCTCGTTGAGTGACTCCATTTCGCCGGAGGAAAGGCTGTCGCCTATAACGGCTACCTTTCTGAAAATGCCGAAGAAGCCGCCGTCGTGCTTGATATTGTCAAGCGGCTTTTCATTAGGGTTGGCATAATAATCGTTTATGTTCATAATCAGTTCCCCTTCTTATGTTCAAGTGACATTTTACACTATACAATCAAACGGGTAAAAAGTCAACAAATCTGACGATTACCGTATAAAATTCATTCACCTGCAAACAATAATACGGCAATAAACAACAGAAAAGGGAGTTTTTATATAATGAAACCTACGGGTATTGTAAGAAGAATAGATGACCTCGGGCGCGTGGTCATTCCGAAAGAAATACGCAGAACATTGCGCATACGCGAGGGCGACCCGCTTGAAATATACACCGCCGAAGACGGTGAAGTGATTTTCAAAAAGTATTCGCCTATGGGTGAGCTGTCCGAATTTTCGGGGCAATACAGCGATGTGTTATACAGAGCCGCAGGTATGCCTGTGCTTATAACCGACCGCGACAGAGTCATCTCCGCGGCAGGCATTACGAAAAAAGATGTAATGGAAAAGCATCTTTCGGACAAAATGGAGCTGCTTATGGAGGACCGCGATATGTATGTGTACTCGCACGCCGAGCAGACAAAGCTTTTGCCGCTTGAAAATTCGCAGCTTGAAGCCGCCATTGCTTTGCCCATAATAGCATCGGGTGATATTTCCGGCGCGGTGATATTTTTAAGAAGCAGCGACGGCAAAAAACTTACCGATGCCGACATAAAGCTCGCGCAGGTTGCAGCTTCATTCCTCGGCAAGCAGATGGAAGAATAATCAAGCGCAAACCGCACCATAGTCATTTCGACGAAATAACGGTGCGGTTTTATATGCAAGTCAACGAAAGTGCTTTGGTTTTAATGTAACCGTTGAATATAATATGTATATATGGTAATATGAATATGTATTATTATGGAACGACGGGTAGGAACTATGACGAGCAGAGATGAACGCACCGAAGCACTCGCCCACGACCTTTTTATCTATGTGAGCGATGCGCATATATTCACAAGCGATGCCATCGTACTTGCGGATTTCTGCAAGCCGCGGCGCAAGGATAAGTGCTGCGACCTCGGCAGCGGCAACGGCATTATTCCGCTTTTGTGGTACCGCGATTTCAAGCCCAAAGAGATATACTGTGTGGAGATTTCGGAAAATGCGCAGGCACTTTTCAACAAGACCGTTGCCGAAAACGGTCTTGACGGCGTTTTTAATTATATTCTTGCTGATTTAAGAAAGCTCAGGGGTGTTGTACCGTCGGGCTATTTTGATATTGTCAGTATAAATCCGCCGTACAAAAAAGTCGGCACGGGCATTGTGAATGACGGCGAAGATTACAAAAACGCCCGCCACGAATTCACCTGCACGCTCGACGATGCGGCACGCGCGGCATCGCGTCTGCTGAAATACGGCGGCAGATTCTGCATCTGCCAGCGCCCCGAGCGCCTTGCCGATATTTTTGAGAGTATGCGCAAAAACGGCATTGAGCCAAAATCAATGCGCGAGGTAATTCAGCGCACCGACAAGGAGCCGAGCCTTGTGCTTGTAGAGGGCAAAAAAGGCTCCTCCCCCTCTTTACGCATATTGCCGCCGCTTATAATCGAGGATGAAAGCGGCAGTTACACACCGGAAGCAAACGAGTTGTTTTGCTCGTATAAGTATAAATAATTGATGGGAGTTGTGTTCTATGGAACAGAATAAGACCTACATCGGCAAAAAAGAGATGTGGATGTTCGCACTCGGCTCGGGCGGCCAGGGCATGGTTTACGCCATGATGTCAAGCTACATAAGCGACTATTATATGTCGGTTCTGCACCTTGCACCCGTTTTTGTACTGCTTCTGATGCTGCTTGCAAGGCTCTGGGACGCTATCAACGACCCGCTTATGGGCATAATAGTTGACAAGGCAAACCCCAAGCGCGGCAAAATGAAACCGTACATTCTCTATGCGGCTATCCCCGTTTCGATTCTCACGATACTTATGTATTTAAGCCCCGATCTGCCGCAGGGAACACTTATGGTTTACTCTGCAATAGTTTATGTACTCTGGGGTATGTGCTACACAATGGCTGATGTTCCGTTCTGGAGCCTGCCGAACATTATAACCCCGAACGCAAACGAGAGGAACTCATTCCTTTCATTCGTTAAGATTTTCAACAGTGTGGGCTCGGCTCTGCCGGAGGTACTGTTCCTGGTTGCAGGCTTTGTACTGCCTATGATTATAAGCACAAGCGACCCGCAGGAATTCAACAAAAAGAAATACCTTATTATTGCGGCGGTTGCCACGGTAATAGGTATGGCGGTATATGTAAACAGCTATTTCCACATAAACGAGCGCGTAAAGGTGCCGCCCAAAAAGCGCAACCCCGGCGACCCCTCCACGCTTAAACGCGTATTTACCTGCAAGCCCCTGCTTTGCGTTATTGCCATGGGTGTACTTTCAAGCGGCAGATATATGGTGCAGGCGGCTGCCATTCACGTAGGCAGATATGCTTTCTACATAGGGCCCGACCTTACCGGAATGACACTTGCCGAAAGAACTGCAGCTATTGATGCTTCGGTTTCAACGGTCAAAACTATTTTCCAGGTATGTGCTATTGTGGGTATGTTCGGCGCAACACTTCTTATGCCGAAGCTTATGAAGAAATTCGACTACAAGAAGCTGCTTATAACCACCTGCCTTATGGGCTTTGTTTCGAGCATTTTCACAACCCTCATCGGTTGGTTTACCGCAAACCTTTTCGTCTGCATACCGTTCGTTATAATCTCGTGCATACCGCTCGGCGTTATAAACACCATTTCCATGGCTATGATTTATGACTGCCTTGACTTTATGGAACTTAAAACCGGCATACGCGACAACGCGCTCGGCACCGCCTGCCAGGGCTTTATAAACAAGCTCGGCTCGGCGCTCTCGACCTGCGGCATTGTTGTGATGTATATGGTAATAGGCTTTAAGCCTGCCGAAATGCTTTCTTCCACCGTAATCGTTGCGGCTAATGAACTTACCCGCGCACAGAATTTTGCGATATTCTCGCTCGTTTCGGTAGTACCGGGCGTAAGTATGTTGCTTTGCTCGATTCCGATGTTCTTCTACGAAATTTCGGGTAAGAAGAAAGCCGATATGCAGGCTGCGCTTGCTGAAAAAAGGCAGGCAGATGGCATTGAATTTGCTGAATAAACGGAGGATTTTACTATGAAAATAACTTTTATGGGTGCGGGAAGCACCGTATTTGCAAGAAATGTTTTAGGCGACTGTATGTGCACAGAAGCGCTGCGTGATTCCGTATTCGCCCTTTACGATATAGACGGCGAAAGGCTTGAACAGAGCCGCGTTATTCTTGAAGCAATGCGCACAACAAAAGGCGGTTACGGCAAAATCGAGTGCTATCTCGGTGTTGAAAACCGCAAGGATGCTTTAAGAGGTGCAAACTTTGTGGTTGATGCCATACAGGTAGGTCTTTATGACCCCTGCACAATTATAGATTTTGAAGTACCGAAAAAGTACGGTCTGAGACAGACCATTGCCGACACGCTCGGCATCGGCGGAATCATGCGCGCACTGCGCACCATTCCCGTACTTGAGGATTTTGCGGCAGATATGCGCGAGGTCTGCCCCGATGCGCTGTTCTTAAACTACACTAACCCCATGGCTATGCTTTCGGGCTATATGCAAAGATACACCGGAATTAAAACAGTCGGTCTCTGCCATTCGGTTCAGGTTTGCAGTGAAACGATTCTTAAAGAAGTGGGGCTTGATGACAAGCTCGACGGCAGAAAAGAACTGATTGCCGGCATCAATCACATGGCGTGGCTGCTTGAAATAAAAGATAAGGACGGCAACGACCTCTACCCCGAAATCAAATCGCGCGTGCAGGCACTCATTGATGACCCGAACTGCACAGACAAGGTAAGGCTCGAATACATCAAGAATTTCGGCTACTACTGCACGGAATCGAGCGAGCACAATGCGGAGTATAATATGTTCTACATCAAGAGCAAATACCCCGAACTGATAGAAAAATACAATATTCCGCTTGACGAGTATCCGCGCCGCTGCGTAAACCAGATTGAAAACTGGAAAAAGGAATACGCCGAAATGAAAGAAAACGGTGTTAAGGAGCATACGCGCTCAAAGGAATATGCATCGCATATTATGGAATCCATTGTTACCGGTACTCCTTATCAGATAGGCGGTAATGTGCTCAACGAAGACCACCTTATCACAAACCTGCCCGCAGAAGCTTGCGTTGAGGTTCCCTGCCTTGTAAACGGCTACGGAATTCACCCCTGCCACGTAGGCGCTTTGCCCGTACAGTGTGCCGCTATGAATATGACGAACATAAATGTTCAGCTTCTTACAATTGAAGCCGCACGCACACGCAAAAAAGAGCATATCTACCAGGCGGCTATGCTTGACCCGCACACCGGCAGCGAGCTTGATATAGACACCATTAAAAAAATGGTTGACGAACTCATTGATGCGCACGGGGACTATTTACCGAAATTTAACTGATTTACACTTGACAAATTAACCTGATTGAATTAAAATTAACGATTGTGTGCTTAAAGACACATAATTACGGGAAACATTACGGCACATTCAAACGCAAGGCTGAATGTGTCGTAAAATCTGCAAAAAGGAAGGTGATTTTTCTGAATAAAATCAAGAAGCTGCTGCTTGTTGAAAACAGCTTTAAGGAACTTTTTACGGTCTCAAAAATCAAAGAGCTTTTTAAGCATTACAGGGAAATCATACTTTACATTGTGTTCGGTGTTGTCACCACAGCGGTGAACTGGGCGGTGTATGCCCTGCTCACAAAGGCGCTGAGTGTGGATTTGGCATCGTTTTCCGATGTGGGCATATTTGATGTGCTGTTCGGCAAAAGTGCCGAATCGAAGCAGTTTTTTGCAGATAACTCAAACCAGCTTATCAGACTGTTCGTATGCAACATTATTGCCTGGGTCGCAGGCGTTGCGGTCGCTTTTGTTACGAACAAAATATGGGTATTTGAAAGCAAAAGCAAAAACAAAGCCGTTATAAAGGAATTTTTACTTTTTACCGGCTCGCGCACACTTACGGGCTGCCTCGAATGGTTCGGTCTGCCGCTTTTGATTCTGCTCGGAATGAACAAAACGCTTTTCGGCGTTGAGGGTTTCTTTGCAAAAATCATAATCAGCGTGCTTGTGGTTATTCTCAACTATGTTTTCAGCAAGCTTATTGTCTTTAAAAAATCACATAATAATTAAAAGGAATGTTAAAAATGAAATACGATTTGGTAATCGTAGGCGCAGGTCCCGCAGGTATTTTTACCGCACTTGAAATGCGCCGCAATGGCAGCAAAAAGTCGATACTCATAATTGAAAAAGGTCAGCCCGTTGAAAAACGCAGTTGCCCCAAGTCAAAAACAAAGACCTGCATGAACTGCAAGCCTTACTGCCACATTACCACCGGCTTTTCCGGTGCAGGTGCATTCTCGGACGGCAAACTTTCGCTGAGCTACGAGGTGGGCGGCGATTTACCCACACTTATAGGCGAGGATTTTGCGCAGGAGCTTATAGATTACACCGATAAGATTTACCTTGAATTCGGTGCGGATGAGCATATTGAGGGCATAAACGCCTCGGAAGAAGTAAAGGAAATACGCAAGCGCGCAATCAAGGCAGGCTTAAAGCTTGTGGACTGCCCGATACGCCATTTAGGTACGGAAAAAGCGCAGACTCTCTACCTTGAAATAGAAAATTATCTGCGCGAGCACGATGTCGATATGATGTTCGGCTGTGAATGTAACGATTTACTTATAGAAGACGGAGTCTGCAAGGGTGTTTACATCAGCGACCGCGGCAACGAATCGCTTATAGATGCCGATGAGGTCGTAGTTGCTACCGGCAGACGCGGCGCCGACTGGCTTGAAAAGCTTTGCTCGGAGCACGGCGTGGAGCATCAAGCAGGCACGGTCGATATAGGCGTGCGCGTTGAGGTGCGCAACGAGGTTATGGAGACCGTAAACAAGGCACTGTACGAATCAAAGCTTATAGGCTACCCGAAGCCGTTCAAGAATAAGGTGCGCACATTCTGCCAGAATCCCGGCGGCTTTGTGAGCCAGGAGAACTACGACAATGACCTTGCGGTCGTAAACGGGCATTCTTACAAAGAGAAAAAATCCGACAACACCAATGTTGCCATACTCTGCTCGCATAACTTCAATTACCCCTTCAATCAGCCGATAGAATATGCACAGAAGGTCGGCGAGCTTACCAATATGCTCGGCGCGGGGCATATACTCTGCCAGCGCTACGGTGATATTTTGGACGGAAAGCGCACCTGGCCCAAGGAGCTTGCGCAATCAAATCTGCGCCCCTCGCTGCCCGATGCGGTTGCAGGCGACATAACCGCGGCTATGCCCTACCGCGCTATGACAAATATTATTAACTTTATTCAGGCGGTAGACGAGGTCGTACCCGGGTTTGCATCGAACGAAACACTGTTGTACTCCCCCGAGCTTAAATTTTACAGCAACAAAATAAAAATGGATACAGACCTTAACACGAGCGTTAAAGGTCTGCATTGCTTAGGCGACTCCTCCGGCTGGACGAGAGGACTGATGATGGCGTCCATTATGGGCGTGCTGATGGGGAGAAAGCTTATATAATAAATAATTAATAATGAATGATGAATAATTATGGGGCGCAAAGCGCCGATTATAATATGAAATTGATTTTCACAAGCACTTATGTTAAAATAACAGCGGTGATTATATGAACGACAATTTATTGGTTGATAAATCCATTGATTTTGCAGCACGAATATTAAAACTTTGTAAATACCTTGAAGATAAAAAAGAATACATCATCTCCAAGCAAATAGCACGAAGCGGCACTTCAGTAGGCGCCAATATAAACGAAGCGCAATACGGCAGCAGCAAAGCTGATTTTGTTTCAAAACTTCAAATATCATTAAAAGAAGCTGCTGAAACGGAATATTGGATACGTTTGCTTTTTAAAGCCGGTTATATAGATGATAAAATGTTTAATTCACTGCTCGGTGATTGTATAGAGGTGAAAAAACTTTTAGTTGCCTCAATAAACACTGCAAAGAAAAACAGCTGATTATTATCCGTCGGCAACGCCGACCCGAAATTTTTCATTATTCATTATTCACCATTCATTAAAAGAAGCTACTGAAACGGAATATTGGATACGTTTGCTTTTTAAAGTCGGTTATATAGATGATAAAATGTTTAATTCATTGCTCGGTGATTGTATAGAGGTGAAAAAACTTTTAGTTGCCTCAATAAACACTGCAAAGAAAAACAGCTGATTAT
>JAZUJG010000259.1:0-2865 GCA_045642645.1 Acutalibacteraceae bacterium
AAGCGGTATGCAGAAATCTTCAAGGCACTGCGCGATATTGCGGGTAAGACCGCCCGAATACGGCATAAGCACGCAAACGGCTTTAACCTCCGCGCCCTCAAGAGTCATACGGCGCGCCATGATAAGACCTATATCACCCGAACCGAGTATAACCACCTTTTTGCCGGGCATATAGCCGTCAATATTAACATACTTCTGTGCGGTACCGGCAGTCATAATGCCTGCGGGCCTTGTGCCTGCTATTGAAAGAGCGCCTCTCGGTCTTTCGCGGCAGCCCATGGCGAGCACAACCGCGACTGCCTGAATCTGCATAAGACCTGTTTTGTTGTTTACCGCGGTAACAACATTTGAATCGGAAATATTGAGTACCATTGTATCGGTCATAACATCAATATCGGTTTTTTCGACCTGTGCTATAAATCTGCCCGCGTATTCGGGACCGGAAAGCTCCTCACCGAAATAGTGAAGACCGAAGCCCGTGTGAATGCACTGCTCAAGGATACCGCCGAGCGTTTCGGCTCTTTCGAGGATGACGATTTTTTCAACGCCCTCCTCTTTTGCTTTGAGTGCGGCTGCCATACCGGCGGGGCCGCCGCCGACTACTACAAGATCATAATTCAACATTCTGCCGCACCTCCTTATTTGGTTCTGTCAAACATAATATTCGACTCGCCGCCGAATTTTGTGATTTCGTTCATTGAAACGCCGAGCTCACGGGCAAGTATCTCAACGACCTTGCTGCCGCAGAAGCCGCCCTGGCAGCGGCCCATACCGGCTCTTGTTCTGCGCTTTACGCCGTCAACATCGCGTGCGCCGGCGGGAGCGTGAATGGCATCGAGTATTTCGCCCTCGGTAATGGTTTCGCAGCGGCAGATTATTCTGCCGTAAGCCTTGTTCTTTTCAACAAGCTTTGCTCTTTCCTCGGTTGAAAGGTGGCGGAAACGAACGGGCTCGGGACGAACGGGATCAAAGTCCGCTTTTTTCTTAAAGCCGCCGGAAAGCTCGTTCATAATGCCGTCTACCATTTCGGCGATAGCGGGAGCCGATGAAAGTCCGGGCGACTCGATACCGGCAACATTTACGAACTTCGCGTTCTTTGCGGAGGAGCCGATAATGAAATCATCGGTAACGGGGTGAGCGCGGTTGCCGCTGAATGAGGTAATCGCGTTTCTGAGTGAAACGGCGGGAACGCTCTTGGTCGCCGCTTTGAATATGGAATCAAGACCGTCGGCAGTGGTGGCAACATCATCGCCGTTGTCAATATCGGTGGCAGAAGGCCCTACAATAAGGTTGCCGTCAACAGTCGGGGAAACAAGCACGCCCTTGCCCATTTTTGACGGGCACTGGAAAATCGTGCGTGAAACGAGTGTGCCCTGCGATTTGTCAAGCAGGTAATAATCGCCGTGGCGCGCAACTATTTTAATCGAATCGTCGCCTATCATTTCGGCGACCTCGCCGGAATGAACGCCTGCGGCATTTATAACATATTCGGCTTTGATTTCACCGAGTGCGGTGTCAAGCACGAATTCGTCATTTTCATACTTAATTCCCCTGACCTCGCAGTTGCGCAGGAACTCGGCGCCGTTTACCACGGCATTTTCAACGCCTGCAATAGTGAGCTCATAGGGGCAGACTATTGACGATGTGGGGGCAACGAGTGCGCCGACCGCGGTATCGCCGATATTCGGCTCCATTTCAACGAGCTCATCGCGGCGAACCACTTTAAGCTCGGGCACGCCGTTTGTTTCGCCGCGCTTGCGCAGCTCCTCAAGGTGCGGCATCTCATCTTCCGAAAACGCAACAACGAGAGCACCGTTGTTTTTAAGCGGAACGTGAAGCTCCGCGCAGGTTTTTTTCATAAGCTCAACGCCTCTTACGTTGAGTTTTGCTTTGAGCGTGCCGGGCATGGCATCGAAGCCCGCGTGAACAATGGCACTGTTGGCTTTTGTTGAACCCATGGCGCAGTCATTCGCTCTTTCGAGTAAGGCAATTTTTATGTCGTACTTTGAAAGCTCACGGGTAATGAGTGAACCCGCAACGCCCGCGCCGATAACGGCAACATCGTACTTCATTTTTGAAAACATCTCCTTAAATCCGCAAGCGGTAATCGGTAAAATATTAAACCGATTAATTATACCATACTATATATGCAAAAATCAAGTGAATAAAGCAAGTTTTTGCGCACAAAAAAGCCGCTCAGCACGGATGTGCGAAGCGGTTTTTTTAACACTTGTGTACGCGAGTTTCACGAGTAAAGCAAGCAAGAAGTGTGATATTCCCCTTTACTTGATTTAAGCGCAGATTTGCGCTTATTGCGCCGCTTTACGAGTGCGACGCGTACTGTTGTACGCGAGTTTCACGAGTAAAGCAAGCAAGAAGTGTGAAGCTGCGCTTAAATCCACCAGGCTTCTTTGAGGTCTTCGGTTATCAGGCATTTCTTCAGAATGTCAACCGCCTTGCGCAGACCTTCGTTCTGGCTCATAAGGGAATCCTCGTGCTCAATGGAAATGGCGTAATCGTAGCCGACCATACGCAGATTCGAGATAACATCCTTCCAGAAAAGCTCGTCGTGGCCGTAGCCTACGGAACGGAAAATCCACGAACGGTTGATTTCATCGGCGTATGACTTCGTATCGAGCACACCGTTTACGGCGGTGTTCATTTCGTCTATCTTCGTATCGTTGGCGTGGAAGTGGAAAATGGCATTTTCCTTACCGAGAGCGCGGATTACCGCAACGGCATCCAAACCCTGCCACACAAGGTGCGAAAGGTCGAGGTTAGCGCCTATTTCGGGGCCGACTGCCTTGCGCAGCTTGAGAAGGCTTTCGGTATTATAAACGCAGAAGCCGGGGTGAAGCTCAAGGG